>NZ_JBKGYF010000023.1:0-23850 GCF_046546175.1 Methanohalobium sp.
ATCAAAAATATCAGTATACCAGTGACTGCTCCATATAGGATACCTATATCTCTACCAATTTTTTTGCCAATACGCTGTGCAATTTCGCTGTTAACGAACTCAACCTTTTCATCTATGCGGTTGAGTTTTTTGATAACTTCGTTGTAATCATCAGGGTCTACAATTACACTTGGAATGTCCCTTTTTTCATCGCTCATTTATACCACCTGCCATATCAGGAACGGAATTACAAGCGTCATAATTATTGTAACCACGAATCCAATTGCAAACCCTATAACACCGGTTGCAGATACACCAGAATCAAGTTTCTGGTTTCTTGCTAGAAGCTGACCTCTGTAACGAGCTTTATTTACAACAGATTCCATGGGTCCCATTAACGGATTTATCACCTTTGGGACACCATGCCCATATTCGTTATCTTCCACCATTTTACATACCTCCGAACAATAGGAGACCAAGGACAAACAGTGATAAGACCAGACCTATCGTGATGCCTTCGATTTTACCGGCAAGCACACCAGAATGAAGTTTATTCATTTCACCGGCATTGACCATATCTTTTTCAATGCTTCTGATTCTTGCCTGGATAGTTGCGATTTCAGCGGACATTGGCTTTATTCCGCCTTCCTCTTCTTCTTCCTCTTCTTCTTCGAGCTGTATAATCAGTGGCTCGGCGTCAATGGCACCGGGGTCTTTCTCAGCAAGCTCTTTAATCTTGGATGTGATACTGCCGATGTCTTCTGTGCCAATCATGTCTATACATTCTACCACCTGCTGCTGTAGCCTTTCAATGGCTTCATCGGTGAGGTTTTCAACATATGGTATGGCACCTGTCGCTCCGACGATTCTATTGTCTTTAGCGCCATTGGCATGGAGCATCGTCATTGCTTCACCGGTTATATGTCCTTTGACTTCTGCACCGGTAACTATCAGATAGCGGATGTTCGGATTGGAAATGATATGGGATACTACTTTTTCAAGACCCAGGTTTTCGGTTTTACAGGGTCCTGCAATAGCAGCTCCTGCATCAATCATTGCCTGATCATCGAGGTGAGAACCACATGTTATGACTGCAACACAATTCTCGGGGTTTCCAACCTCATATTCACCTTTAAGGATTGGCCATCCTTCGGCAGGTTCTCTTTTTTCTGCCATTTTAGAAACCTCCTCCAAATTGACCCATGGCATAGAGGGCTATAGCGATTATCGTTGCAAATATCAGACCCACAATTATGCCATAGAACGCATTTGTTATAATTCCTGCATAGTACGAGGTACGTTCACGTCCTGGGTTTGAATTAAGTAACGGCATATCAGGCGCCAGAGAATTAACCAGGTCGTCAGCGACTTTATCCAGTTCATCCAGCTGGTTCAGTATCGGTTCCATGGAATATGACAATATGTCTTCCCTTTCCGCGGCTACCACACCATTCATGGGGTCCATTACCAGATTCGCTTCAGGTGCTACGTGTATAGTAGTCATTCTAACTCCTCCTCAGTTGGAAGTAATCCGGTTCCAACTACTTTGTGTGCATCTCTTTTTACATATTCATAGAATTTCGAGAATGCAGTGTACCAGATAAACACACCAACTAGGATTGTTGGTATTGATGCTGCTCCAGATGTGGTTGCTGCGACAATTCCTGCAATAATTACAGCTATAGCACCTTTTTCAAATCCAGTTGACAAAGTACGGTCTTGATGCTCGTCAGGTCCAAGGTTTGCATTGAATGGATGCAGTATTGAAAGTGCACCAATTATGAATATCATTGCTATATATCCAGTACTTATCACGTTTGGCAGGACTGAATCAATCATAAATGATCCTGTCATTGTTGTACTGAGTGCAACGATGGTTAAACTACCAGCACCTGCAATTTCTGTCATCGATTGTTCCATAATAGGTATACCCATGCCGATAATTCTGTTTGCAAGTATTCCTATTATCAGACCGATAATACATGCAGTAGCAAAGGATATTATAGGTCCAGCAATGCTTCCGACTACCATTCCAAACAGGGATGCAACCATACCGGTACCTATTGCAAGCATTCCTATGGATGGAACACCTGTACCAAGTCCATAGTTACTAACCCTTCTGACAGCAGAAGCTCCCCATACGATTGAGCAAATGGCCCCCAATCCGGCAATGAATGAAAATGCAGGTCCAATTGCTCCCACTATCAAGTAGGATGCATAAATCCCTAAAAGGGCACCTACAATACCGAATACAATTATTTTGTTGTGGTCAATTCCACCTGTGGCTGGTCCGCCAGATCCACCAACAGACATTTTACAGACCTCCTATCGCAATTACTCCTATAATCGCACACATAAAAGTTACAATTATGGACACTATCACTGCTCTGTACCATCTCTTGAATTTAGGGTCATGGTATCCTTCGGTAGTACCTCCGATATTATACGAAGGTATTACTGCGTTTATGAAGAATATTCCTATGGCAAAGATTGCTGCCAGTCCGACAAGGTCTGTCATAGCCATATTATTGGTCACATTTACCAGTGAATAGTATACAAGTGAACCACCAAGGCCACCGAGTCCTCCCCCGATTATTCCGCTAATATAGGAAGCAGTTGGAAGTGCATGTCCTTCAGTACCCTGTGAAGAATAGAGATCCTGTCTATCCTTTGTAATGGGGTCGTATTTGGATTTACCACCTGCAGGTGTAACACCAACTCCATAAACATATACCATCTGCCCCACAATCATGGTACTCCCAATCATGAGCATTGCACCGACTGCTCCGGAGGCAAGAACAATTGCTATACTGTTTGTAAGTCCAAGTACAGTACCAGCGGTAATCAACCCTGTAAGTCCAGCACCAGCAGCCAGTTGGACTGTACCTGTACCAATACCCGGAGCCTGTGCCATTGCTGCAGGTGCTCCACCGACAGGTACGAAATGGACGCTGAATGAAACAAGTGTACCTCCCAGAGTGATAAGTATCACATACAGAATGTTGGCCGTTAAAATCCCTACTATATCTATCATGCTGTCACCTCTTCATTTTCTTCTTCCTGGTAAGGTCCATATGTACTGCGTGCCCAGACTTCAATCAGACGGTTTCCGATTATCAGGAGAGCAACAATTATTAATCCTGCAATCACTGAAAGCCAACCCATTGTGATACCTTCACCAGGGTTGAATACGGTTGTTACCCATCCACTGAGGAAAACAGTCATACCAAATGCGATACCTGTAGCTGGTCCACCGAACTTTGCGCAGAACCATGCATTATCAATCCCGTTTCTGAGACCGGATTCTCCGTATCTGACAATATCTCCAGAGTTTGCGGCGTTAATACCTGAACCAAATTCTACATTCTGATATTCACGTTCGGCACCATAATGGACATCCCCTGTGGACGAACCTATGGCTCCAACTGTAACTCCCCAGATAAATGCTAGAAGTGGCAGTGGGAACGGATGGTTTAGTGCTGATACCATGAGGTAAGAGACAACCAATATGAAGAATGTGGTTAAGAACGCAAATCCCATTATAACAGGGGTGTGCGACCTGATGATATCAAGGTACAACGGTTGTTTAAATCTTTTCTGACTGGATACTCTTCCCATAAATGATGATGCTGCATATGTTCCATGTACAAGTGCGGCAATTGCTGCACCGAATGTGATTGCAAAAACCACTGACATGCCATATGCACTCATCATAACCGAGGCTATAGTACCACCAATCGCACACATTAGAGCGTTTGATGGCGGTTCTCCAGAAACGGCTTTATTGTATATTCTATGTGGATGCATCATTTGGGGTGCAAGTTGCACTTGAGAATTGGGGTTACTCTGCGATCCAACATCAGACTCAAGATCTTCTGTTGCACCAGCAATAGTTGCTGCGGCTCCCATAAGTGCCAATACACCCATACCTAAAAGTGGGTCCATTCATTTTCCTCCTTTCTTTTTGCGATTATAAATCAATATAAAAAACTATATAAGCACATCCTTGCTATAGATTTGCTATATTATAATCGATAGGGAATACACTTTGTTAACTCGATTGGATTATCTCAAATCATTCATAAAGGTTTTGGTTTTTGATTAAAAATCAAAACCCGATAATATTGTTTTTATAGACCACTATAATCCAATTAAATGTACATTTGTTTTGTCTTAAAATTAATTTTTTGCTGTTTGTATTTTGGCTAACCAAAACCGTTATTAGTCCAGTAATCAGTCTTTCATATATGATAATTGGTGCGTCATCACTTGCAGGAGAAATATCTCAATTAAAATATGAAGTTGATTCTATAGAACTATACATACCCAAAATGGGATTGTACAATGGTTCAAAATTGCAGGATAATAAACTGAGAAATATTTTTGATGAATTATCTACGTCCAATACTCTAACGTCCATGCATGCACCCTATTTTGCAAATGTTTCTACATATCCTGATGATTTGCTTGTTGATACAACAAATATGGATGACAAGCAGTTCAGATTGATGGAGGAATCGATTAGTCTTGCCAACAGACTGGATACAAAAGTAGTGGTGATACACCCCGGCAGAATCCATCAGGACAGGTATAAATCGTTTTCAAAAATGGTGGAAAATCTAAAATCACTGGCATCAATGGCATCTGATTATAACATAATGCTTGGATTAGAAAACAAAGAAGGCACAGATACAAATAATCTATGTTGTGATGCAGATGAGCTTTTACAGGCAGTAGAGGAGGTAAATTCCAATCATCTTGGTATAACCTTTGATATAGGGCATGCAAACCTTACCTGTGGTGGAAATAGTCAAAAACTGTGTGATTTTGCAAATAAAATCTCAGGACATATAGTTCACATGCATCTTCATGATAACAAAGGGGAATGGATGATGGATTACGACGGTGATTTGCATCATGCTCCAGGAAGAGGTGTGATAGATTTTTCAATATTAAATAATATTCCAGGATACAGGGGCATTTATAACTTGGAAGTATTTTCTATAGATGATGTTATTACTGGAAAAAAACTAATCAATGATTTGATGGTTTAAAATCAAAACATAGGATGTTAATGTTCATCAGTCGATGTCACATAGCGGGGAATTAAGTATCATGGATTTGTTGAGATGGCTTATATATCGTGCCTGAACCCTTGATATATACAGGGTATTTCCTCCAATTTCAATTTTTATATCTGATGGTTTTGGAGGTTTCAGTACAGTTGGAATTAGTATAAGACCTCCGCAGGTTGTTGATAACCTGAAATCCTCGTCGTTATCAAGTAAAAAATCTTCAAGTTCCGGTTCGATTGTGATGTTTGTTTCTGGATCAATCATGGGATATACTAACGTTTAAATAATTATATATATTTTGGTTTATATGGTTAGTTCAGCCTGGAAACATTAGGCCAACTTTAAATTTAATGAACTTCCATTTATCTAACATGTTAATGCGTGATAGAGGAAAACTGGTAATCTGGCCGGTATATCTGGACCGGACCAGAACAAGAAGCGATGGTAGAATAATATCAAAGAAAAAATCTGTAAGAGAGCCGGAACTCAAAGAGATAGAAAAGGCAGCATCTAAACTAGGTTTAAACCCTGAAGTAGAGGAAGAAAAGGCTTATCCCCGGTCATGGTGGGAAGTAAGCGGAAGAGTACTTGTTGATAAAACAGCACCCAAATCTTATATTTTAAAACAGATGGCAAAAATAATCAAAGAAAACCGTGAAAGCAAAAAATAACCAAATCCTCTCGGCTGTCAATTTATTTACTTTTTAAAGACAATCCTATATATTATGGAATTTTTGGGATGTGGCTATATTTAAAAACAAGAATTTATTGGGATATATGTGATTTTAATGGAATCCGATTTTATCAAGTACCATCCTGAATCCAATACTTATATTGTTAAGAAAAAGGCGTTCTTTGAGGATGAAGTATGTATTAAAGGTGACCTGATCACGGGTCCTGGGGTTAATTTCTGGAAGGATTTGCATGTCACAGGTTCACTGAAACTTGGAAAAGGTTCAACAGTAAAGGGTGATGTTATAGCTGATAACGCACTTATAGGTCCCTGTTCAAGAATAGACGGCAGACTGGAAATTAAGACTAGTGTAAAAATTCTTGATGGTGTTGTAGTACATTCTGTAATATGTGGTGGAGAAATGTCTGTGAGGCCAAGGTGTTATATTGGATTTGCAAAAGCTGATATCACATTGGAGCTGATTGGCAATGTGGATGTCAAAGAAATTGAACGTGGTACAAGAGTGATTGTGCGTACTGATGGTTGGTAATTATTTTTTGACTCTTTCTTCTGCCAGTATTTTTAAAACCCTGTCCCTGAGCTGATTGGTATCTGGACCTGTACGGTTTCTTGGTCTGGGTAGGTTTACATCTATGATATCCTTGACCCTTCCCGGTCTTGCAGTTAATATCACTATTTTATCCGCAAGGAATACTGCTTCATCCACGCTATGAGTCACAAATATAATAGTTATCTGTTTTCTGTACCAGATATCCAATAACTCGCTCTGTAATACATTTCTGGTCTGAGCATCCAGTGACCCGAATGGTTCATCCATCAGCAGTACTTCAGGGTCGTTTGCAAGAGCTCTTGCGATTGCAACTCTCTGCCGCATTCCGCCTGATAGTTCATAAGGATAACTGTTTTTGAAATGTTCAAGACCTACAAGTTCCAGATATTCTTCGGCAATCTCCTGTGCTTTTTCTTTATTCATGCCCTGCATTTCAGGTCCAAAAGTAATGTTTCGTATAACAGTTCTCCAGGGAAACAATGAGTATTCTTGGAAGACCATTCCACGTCTTGGGTCAGGTCCTGTAATTTTTTCACTATCAAGCGCAAGTTCTCCGCTACTTGGATTTTCAAGTCCTGCGATAGTTCTGAGTAATGTGGTCTTACCGCATCCGGACGGACCAATGACACATATAAACTCTTTGTCCTTAATTTCCAGGTTTATATCAGCTAGTGCCTGGGTTTTGTTACCTTCGCGGTTAATAAAATACTGTGAGACGTTTTTGATACTGACTTTACCCAATTATACCACAACACCAGATCTCCATTTAAGAAGTCGTTTATCTATATATTTTCTGAAAATCTTGTCAATTGTAAGACCCAGAATTCCGAGAATGAACATATACATGAGGACAAAATCCATCTGATGCAGGCCATAATGCCACCAGAGCTTATATCCTAATCCGTATTTACTTACTCCAAAAAATTCAGCAGCCACTAGACACATCCAGCCAACACCCATACCGACCCGTATACCAGCTGCAATAGTTGGTAGTGATGATGGGAATGCGATATGTCTTATAAGCTCTCTCTGTTTAACACATCCAAGAACTTTTGCAGCTTCAACGTTGATCCTTGAAACGCTTTTAAAACCAGTGTAAGTGTTGATTATTATGGGAAACAACACGCCGATAAAGATTACAAATCCTGCAGCTGTATGGGTAAGTCCCAGCCATACCAGTGAAAAGGGTATCCATGCAAGAGGTGGTATAGGGCGCAGTATTTCTATCAATGGATCAAAAACACGACTTGCAGTTTTAAACCATCCCATTACCACCCCTATAGGTATACCGATAACCAATGCCGATAGAACTCCTATACCAAAGTGGAGTAAGCTTGTATAAAAGTCCATTAAAAGTGCACCGCTTTCGACGGCTTGTATGAAAGCGGTGACTACATCAAAAAAACTTGGGAGAAGCAGCTCTCTTCTTACTATGTATTCTGCTACAATTTGCCACAGGGTAATTGCAACAACTAAGGAGGTAATTTCTGGTGCATTATTTTGAGCTGCTTCTTTAAGTTTCATTATATTACCACATTTTGTACACATGTGATTAATCCTAATCCCATTTATTTATTATTATTTGTTTTCAGGACGTAGAATCCTCTACTGATTCGTAGAAACTTGTGTCGAACATGTCTTCTTTAGTCAGTTCTTTGTCTATATATCCAAGTTCATATTGTAATTGGGCATAGTTCACGGTTGAATCTGTTATAATTTTTGGGTCTGCAATCCATTCACCATCCCATTCATCAAGGGATTTTTTGACCTGAGATTCTTCCCACCCTGTGTAATTAGAGAAGGTTTGGGCGGCTTCATCCATATGGTCTTCATTATATTGTGTTGCTTGTATGTGGGTTCTTACTATTTCTCTGGTAATTTCAGGATTATTTCTTATAAGGTCCCCACTGACAACTAGGACACAGCAGGCATGTTCTTCCCACATCTGTCCAGATTCTACCACAGATTGTCCACTACCTTCACTTTCAATGATAGATGGTGCAGGATGCGGGAGGAAAACTCCATCTACACGTCCAGCAGATATGGCAGAGATCGCATCACCTGACCCCATGTCAACAATGTCAACGTCATTATCAGGATCGAGTCCGTTATCATTTAGCCAGTTTCTAAGGATAGTATCTTGGATGGTACCGGGTGGGAATGTTGCGATTTTTAGACCCTGTAAATCCATTGGGCTTTCATAATTTTCGGCAAGTTGAGGACGAAGTACCAGACTTGAACCCTGAGTCTGTACACCTGCAACAATTTTTGCATCTAATCCTTTGTCCAGTGATGATACAAATGGTGCTGCTCCTACGTAGGCGACATCCAGGTCACCTGCAAGCATGGCTTGCATTTCAGGAGATCCTGTTGAGAATTCATTATCTTTTATAGTTTCAATTCCATGGGGTTTTAGATTCTCTTCCCACCACCCACTCTCAGCTGCTGTCATGTAGGCGATTTGATGTGTACTTGGTTGGTATCCAAAGGTTAATTGGTTTATTTCCTGGTCATCATTACCTGCACATCCTGAGAGAAAGACGGTCGCTAACATTATGATGGTGACGAGTATAATTTTATAGGTTTGTGTCAAAGTTTCCACCTCTTTTTCCTATTAATTATCTGATGATGCATGATAATCGTTTTAACATCTTATATATGATTTACCATAAACGTTAGGTTTATGACCTTTAAGTACCAATAATTAAAAATTATGTCTCAACAAGGACAATAAATTTGGAAATATGAGAATTTAACATGACGCTTGCAAATAAAATAATAGATTCTGCTTTTGAATCTGATGAAGCTTTTCAGAATACTCTTTTAAAGGTAATAAAAGATGACCTGGATTTGACGATAGTTGAGTTTTCAGAGAAATCAGGTATACCTGTAAGTACGCTTTATAAGATATTATCCGGAAACAGGGAGCCTAATCTGAAAACATTGCGTCAGATTGTAAAAACAGTGGTTGGCCTGACAACATTTGGCACCGAAGATTTCATTGGTGTCATAGCAGCCCGACATGTACTGGACAATATAAATGAGACAACAAGGAAAGTTCATGGGAAAACCATCACAATCAGGGAATATTCAGCCACATCAATAGAGGACGCTATTATTGTGGCGGTCCAGGCAGAGAGAGAAGGAGCAAAAGCACTGGTCTGTGCACCCATTGTCAGTTCAACGGTTGAAAAAATAATCAGAATACCGGTAACAACTATCATGCCTAAAAAGAGCCTTGTTGAAGCGATTGAAATCGCGGTTCAAAAAATAGGTGGGAGGTATTGAAAAAAATTATCGGGATCTTTTGGTAAGTTCTGTGATTCTTCCTCTGACCATTTCTACTGTCCAACCTCCTTTTGTGAACATGTATCCAAGCCCCACAGCGATGGCACCTATTACTCCTATAATGGAGTACAGTACAATACCGGCACCCTCTTCAACATTGAATGAACCTGTCGAATTACCGATTTCAACTGAATAGTTACCTGTTTGCTCTTCAGAGTGGTTGAACTGGATAGAAGTGTTTTCTCCTACATCAAGACTGATTTGTTTTGAGTCCACAACGCTACCATTTACCACAAGTTCAACATTGTAATCACCAGACACTTCACCAGTATTGGTAGCATCGGCTGAAATCCTGACAGTTTCACCGGGACTAACAGTTGGCGGATTTATTTGAAGGTTTGAAAATTCAAAATCAGCCATTAACTCAAGGACTTCTATGTTTTCTTCAGCTTCTTTGTATTTATCTTTGGACACTTTTATTTTATGGAAACCGGGCTCTGTTACAGTATAGGAAATCATACCGTCTTCAGATGTATTACCGATTAAATTCTGGTCAAAAAATACATCAGCATCTTCAATTGGTTCGTTGCCTATAGTACTGGTGACAGTAACATTTATCGCATCACCTTCAAAAACGTCTTCAGGGTCAATACTGACACTCATCTCATCTTTTGCTTCTTCGGGAATATCGATATCTATCTCACCACTTGCAGAAACATAACCCCGTTTTTCAGCTGTAATGGTGTAGATGCCGGTGTCTTCCGGTGTGTATTCAAAGGTACCATCGGTTGATGTCTCTCCTATCTTTTCGTCATCGAGTTTGATAGAAGCATTTTCTACATCTGCACCGCGTGAGGTGACAGTTATTGTGAAAGGTTCTCCTCTTATGGCGGTATCGGGCATGTCAAGGTCAAGTGATTCACCGCGTTTGGTTGTGACTTCTACAAAGGGATAGTACCTTAGTTTATCATCATCTGCGACCTTGAACTTGATGTTATCCATGACGTTAATTGTGTCGCCTTTACCAAGATTAATATTATCGTCGTTTTTCATTTTTACTCCATCAGCGTCAATCTCGTCAATCTCCATTTTACCGTAAGAATCCCCATTTTCAATTTCAGTGTATTCATCAGATATCTGGAATATTCCTTCAACGAAAACAGCGTTTGTTTCCTGACCTCTGAATATCTCATTGAAATTTACAGCAATTATAGGTACATCATCTGTAGAACCAAGGTCTTTTTCATATACAAATTCTTCACCGCTGGATACAATACCCTGTTCCACCTGTTCTCCACCTTTTCTAAGTTCTACAAAAACGTTGTCGCCGTTGACATCTACTTCAATTATATGTAGCGTGTATCCTTCTTCAAGTATCAGAGAAGACCCGGAATAGATGGAGTTTCTCTCATCACTATCGATGAGAACTTTTGATAACTGCCCGTCTGATAATGGACTGATATCTTTATCTGTAAATTTGGTGTTATCTTTATCATTAGTTTCAAGGTATCCCGCAAAGTATTTTTCAGCCATGAAACCAATGACATTGTATTTTCCCCATTCATTATGTTCAAAATCAACCCTTTCGGCGTCACTTATGTATTCGAGGCCGTTATCCTGAATGTTTCTATCACTTCTGTCTGTTACTTCAAGTGATTCAGTAATTAATCCTTCATCGATATCGTAATAGAACCCTTCAAAGTTTAACGGTGTCCATTCACTGACATCCATGCCATCTTCCTCAAAGACTGTACCACGAACTTCATATGTGCCTGGTTCAGTTCTGTCAACAAAAGGCGCAAATCTAAGTGTACTGTCATCTGCAACAATAATTTTGAGGTTGCCCATTATATCAATGATGTCACCTGAACTAAGGGATATGGAATCATCGTTTTCCATCAAAATCTTATCAGATCTCACAGAGTCAATTTCCATTTTACCATAGGAGTCACCTTCAGCAATTTCGGTGTACTCATCAGAAATCTGGAATATTCCTTCAATGAATACCGCATTTGTCTCAGTACCCTGGAAAACTTCTGCAAAATTAATTGCTATTATCGGGACATCATCTGTAGAACCAAGGTCTTTTTCATAGGTATAATAATCATCCGCGGATACAATGGTTGTATCAACTTCATCACCGTCTTTTGTAAGTCTTACAAGAACACTGTCACCCTGAAGATCAATCTCAACAATATTCAGCCTGTAACCATCCTCTAGTTCTAGTGCTGACCCAGAGAACACAGATTCTCGCTCATCGGTATCCATAAGGACTTTGGATAACTGACCATCAGACATAACACTAATGTCTTCATCTACAAAATCTGTTCCATTTTCACCATCATCTTCCAGGTATCCAGCAAAGTATCGCTCAGCCATGAATCCAATAACCTGATACGAATCAAAACCGCTATATTCAAAATCAGTTTCAATCGGTTCGGTGGAATATTCAAGGTCATCTTCATCTATGTTGCTGCCTATATCACTGATAGTCATGGTTTCGGAACTCAAACCAGTGTCAAGGTCATAGTAGAATCCTGAGTAGCTTTCAGCAGTCCATTTATATGTAGTTGACATGTCTTTACTTTCATCCCAGATTCGGTTTCCTGTGAAGTATGTTTTAGGTCTGGTTTCTGTGGTATTTGTCACATCAGCAGTATCGTTTTCATTACCATTTGTATCTACGGTACGTATTTTAATTGTATGTTTTGTTTCGGGGTTGAATCCACTTGCTTTATAAGAGTTAGTGTTTTTAGGTAAGATTGTTTGATATTCACCATCAATCCATATTTCAGTGTGGTTAAAATCAAAATCATCTGGATTATCCCATGTCCATTTAATCCAATCTACATTAATTTCTGAAGGATGTAAGTTTGTTACACTGGAAGGAGCCGTGTTATCACTTTTTGTAGTTGCAGTATTATTCTCCCATGTACTATTGATATTTCCATTATCATCTACTGTACGAGTTGAGATGTTATATGTGGTATCGCTTGGTATTTCTGTTAGTTCATAATATTCTCTTGATATGTTTGTTGTAAAATTACCATTAATGTATATCTCAGTATGGTCAAAGTCAGAATCGTCAGGATTGTTCCAAGTCCAATTTATGGAGTGGTCACTTTCAGAACTACTCAAATCGCTTATATTATTAGGTGGTGTGTTGTCTTTTGTAGAAGCGGTATTAGTTTCACTTTCGTTGTTCCTATTTCCAGATGTATCAACAGTTTTTGTATCTATAGTGTATTCTGTATCTGAACTGAGACCAGTAGCATTATAGTTGTGATTAGGCTTTGAAACGTTTGTTTTAAATGTACCATTAATGTAAACTTCAGTATGATTAAAGTCATCATCGTTGGGGTTGTCCCAAGTCCAATTAATCCATGTGTATCCTTTATTTTTAACTTTTAAATCGGTTACACTCGATGGAAGTATATTGTCATTTGTGGTAGCAGTGTCAGTTTCATTGGTATTATTTTTATTTCCACTATCATCAACGGTTTTAGTGTCTATCGTGTATTCTGTATCTGAATCGAGATCAGTAGCATTATAGTAGTGGTCAGGTTTTGTCACATTCTTCTTAAATTCACCGTTTATATAAACTTCAGTGTGGTTAAACTCTGCATCATTAGGGTTGTCCCAAGTCCAATTAATCCATGTGTATCCTTTATCAGTTTCATTCAGGTTAGTAACACTTGATGGGGGGTTGTCTGCGTCAGCAGAAACAACGAATGCTGTCATCCCAAAAAATAACAATCCGATTATAATAAATTTAAAATATCCTTTCATAGTCGTACCTTCCACGGTTATTTATTATATATTCTACATTAACATATAAATTATAACTGTTCATATCCCTTTCTATTTATAATCTCTTGACTTTTATCCGTGTGTTCCAGTATGATTCCGTCATCTGGACCGGTTACTTCCCCGATTATCTGGAACTCACATGATTTGCGTACTAAGTGTTCCATATTTGGTGATATTGTGAACAGGAGTTCAAAATCTCCGCCTGAATACAGGGCAAATTCATTTACCTGATTTTTATTTGTAAGGGATAATACCTCATGTGAAATGGGAAGTATCTCCTCATATATTCTGAATCCCACCTGACTGCTCTGGGAAAGGTCATGGAGTGATATTGCAAGTCCGTCGCTTGTATCCATCATCGAAGTTACCGCACTGGATTGTGCGAGTTTCTGTGCTTCGTATGTTCTTGGAATTGGTTCAAAGAGGGAGTTTAGGAGTGAATCACTGACCTATATATTGTTTTCAATTGCATGGAGAGCTGCACCTGCAGACCCGGTGTAACCAGTCACACAGATTTTGTCGCCTTTTTTTGCTCCGCTGCGCGTTAATAAGTTCTGTTTGTGGATGCGCCCTATTGCAGTGCCTGTGATGGTTAATTCATCATGGTTGTCCATGTCCCCTCCTATAACAGAGGTTTCACAGTAATTTGCACAATCTTTCAATCCTTTTGATACATCCTCGACAAATCCCAGCTCAGTATCTTCCGGTAATCCAAAAGCTGCAAGAATGCCTGAAGGGCTGGCTCCCATTGCTGCAACATCACTCAAATTTACAGCAGCAGACATCCATCCAATCTGCCAGGCTGACATCTGTAACGGAAAATCGGTTTTCCTGTGAAGCATATCAGTTGTAACAACCAGAAACTCTTCAGCACCAAGATCTATAACAGCACAGTCGTCTTCACCTGCTTTTTTTATGACATCAGGATTATTTGAAGTATTGAAAATCTCTGAGATGTATGCTATCAGAGACCTTTCACCGATTGCAGATATTGGAATTGATTTGTCCATATTAAACCATCTATTATTGTAAGAGGTCAGGATTGGATGTATTATTTTCTCAGTCCTTAATTTATTTATCAATTAAATCTTGTAAATAATTTATATCCACATCATCAAACTGGTGGATATAGAATGGTTTTTATACATGACAATATAAAATTATTCTTTTTATTAGGTAAAATCCTAACATTATTTTTTAAAAGGAAGCTATCATTAAGATTTTGATTCTTCAGATTCTGATATCTGGTTGTTTTTCTTTTTTATATTTTTTATTTTGTCATATAGTCGATTAACGGTATCTTCAAGGTCTTCAATGGTCTTTAACCTCTGTGATTTTTCAGTTTCATCGGTTTCACCAGTTATTCCAGGTTTGTTATTTACCTCGTCCAGTTTCTTCTTGGCTTCTTCTTGGTCTCTGGTTATAAATTCCATTTCATTCTTTATTCTATGTTTGAAATTATCCTGGGATATGTGGTTGTATTGGGGTTTTATCACAAGATTGGACAATTTTTTATTTATTTCTTATTTCTTCTCATTAATTCTGCCAAGTGTTATTTCGATATTGTTCAGCTTTTCAGCTTCAATTGCTTTGTCAAACATCATATCTTCGGTGGTTTTTTCGGTAACCTCGGACACTGTCTCTACAAATCTTTTTGGAGGGAGGCAAACATGCTCTTCACCATAAACTTTTTGATTCATGTATGTAGGGGATACAATTTCGACATTATCATCATGAAGGGTATCAATCACAGATTTTTTAAAATTGGATTTGGTCGTAATTATATTTTCAATGTTATCCAAAAACCTCCAACTTTATAGGTAATTGCAAAATTTCCCAGTTCTATCACATGAACAAAAGGATTTGCAAGATCCGTTTTTTCTGCTGCATAAACAAGGTCACTTTCTACTCTGTCTCTTGGTATATCATATCCAAGTGACACTTCGGTAGATATTATGGTTCCAGTAGAACTTATGGTTTTAACAGTCTCTGAAACAAGTTTGCGGTTTGGGATAGTAATCAGGTCCCTATCTATGGATTGTACCTGTGTGTGAAGGGTTTGAACTTCACTTACTTTACCGAATTCATGATTCGTGCTTATGTAATCCCCTATTTTGAAAGGTTTTACAATTTTTAACATTATACCTGATGCAGCATTTGCTATAAACGTAGTAGATGAAAACGTAACAGTTGCACCAGCAGCAATACCGATAACACTTAAAATCAGCTGTTTGCTATCTGTTGAAATCGGAAGAGTGAAGATAGATATGATAATTCCAAGGACAACAATAAGTAGTAGTATTATGTGTTTTGTTACCTTATCTTTGCTAAATATCGATTTAACCTTTAATAGATAATTGGTAACAGCAACAATTACTACTGATATAATTAATGTGAAAATACTTGTTAGATAATCTTCCAGAACCATTGATTATTTTATTTATTTCATTCAAATCATTTATAATTCGGTATCTGACTCTTCTGTTGCTTGGCCATCATTTCCTATTGCATCCACAGGGCAAACCAAAACAGCATCTTCGCATGAATTTTTTTCTTCATCATTTTCCGGTTGTTTATAAACATAAGCGTACCCGTTTTTCATCCTGAAGTTTTCTGGTGCAATCTGTACACACAAATGGCATGCGATGCATTTAACGTCCACATAATAGGGTCCGGGAACGTTGTCTGAAAACTTCATTTTTTTATTAGCCATAATATGTCAGTCCTGTAAACAAAAATTTGCGTTTATATATTATCCAGTAATTAGAATTATTCTTGAATTTTTGCATTTAGTTGAATATTGTATAGATATTCAGTCTATTTTACTTTAATTATCTTTGAAATTTAGGCTAAAATTTGTAAGAACTATTAAAAAATTTATAACAAAACTTTTATATTCTAGCACATCATCGTACTTTTATGTATATAATTGTACATTAAAGTATTAAAAGGGTCTACTATGAAATCATATATTCAAAAATTGGCTGATGGTCAAAATCTGACAATGGAAGAAGCTGAAAATGCTGTTCTTAGCATATTTAATGAATCCACTGATGCCCAGATAGGGGCGTTTTTGATGGCTTTGAAAATGAAAGGGGAGACCATTGATGAACTGGCAGGGTTTGCAAGTGGTATGAAAAAAGCTGCCAATCTCATATATCCAGAGGTCAAAGGTACACTTGTAGATACCTGCGGTACAGGTGGTGACCGCCATAATACAGTCAATGTATCAACAGCATCTGCAATCGTTGCTGCTGCATCTGGTGTACCGGTGGCAAAACACGGAAACCATTCTGTAACCTCGTTATCAGGAAGTGCGGATGTTTTGAGTGAACTCGGAATTAAGATAGACCAGACACCTGATGAGGTTTGTAATTGCATCGAAAAGCTAGGTTTCGGATTTATGTTGGCACCGGTGTTCCATCCATCTATGAAAAGAGTAGTATCGGTAAGAAAAAGTCTGGGTGTACAGACAATCTTCAATATACTGGGACCATTAACCAATCCTGCAGGTGCAGAATCACAGATTATAGGAGTATATGACAAAAAATTCTGCAAACCCATGGCACAGGCATTGAAAAAACTGGGAGCAAAACGTGCGCTTGTAGTACATGGTGAAGGTATGGATGAAATATCCAATATTGCTGAAACCTATGTTGCAGAATTAAAGGATGGAATGATACAGACCTATACATTGACACCTGAAGATCTTGGAGTCAAGCGTTCCCATCCTCATGAAATAGTAGGCGGCACATCGGGTGAAAATGCACAGGATATCCTCTATATTTTAAACGGTGAAAAGGGACCAAAACGTGATATCGTGGTTATAAACACTGCAGCTGCTCTATATGTAGGAGGAGTTGCAGAAACTATCAAGGACAGTGTTTCGATTGTTGAAGAAACAATTGATAGTGGGAAGGCATTGAAAAAACTGGATGAATTCAGAATTTTCCAGAAACCAAAAACATCAGGGTCAACAGATGAAGCATGTAACACGTACCAAAATCTGCGGTATGAAATCCATTGATGATATAAAAATGGCATCCAGATGCGGAGCGGATGCAGTGGGATTTATTGTAGATGTACCTGTCAACACACCCCGAAAAATCAGTACTCAAAAAGCTATGGAACTGGTATCAGGTGTTCCGTTTTTTATGGATTCGGTACTTGTTATAATGCCAGAATCCGGATCCTAGGTGGTTTCAATGGTTGAAACAATTAAACCTGACCTTGTACAAATTCATAAGGATTTCAGTATTGAAGACCTGGAATATATAAAAGACCGCATTGATATACCGATTGTAAAAACATATTCCATAAGTTCAGCCCCTTCATCCAATTATGTTAATGAGGTTCAAAAAGTTGTGGAACAGGTTAATAACCTGAATAATAAGGGATTGGTAGATGGTATTTTGCTGGATTCCAGAACAGATTTAAAGGTTGGAGGTAGCGGGAATGTACATGACTGGTCAATCAGTAAAACCGTCGTAGATAATGTAGAATTACCGGTAGTTCTGGCAGGTGGGCTCAATCCTGACAATGTAAGAAATGCAGTCCAGACAGTATCACCCTATGCAGTAGATACCGCATCAGGAGTTGAAACAAACGGTAAAAAAGATGATGATAAAGTCTGCCGGTTTATAAGTGAGGCGAGGTTTGTATAATGATTTCTTTTGATTTGGATAAGAACGAATTTATCAATCTGGTTGAAAGATCAGAAAAACCTGCAATAGTTCAGCTTATGGCTAAAGTTGAAACCAGCTGCACACCACTGCAGTTGTACACATTACTGCAGGAATCAAAGTGTTCATATCTCCTTGAATCCGTTGAAAAGGAAAAAAGGCATGCAAGATATTCATTCGTAGGTTTTGACCCTGATGCACTGGTAACCATAAGTGATAGAAACCTGAAAATGGAGTTTTCAGGCAGTTCAGAATTAATGGACTATATCTGTTCAAAACTTGGATCAGTATGTACCAAAGAATCAGCTAAATACGGTGTTTTTCAGGGAAAAGTTAAAAACGGTTATGATATACTTGATGCATTCAGGGTGGTGTTTCCAACTGCTGATGGTGTTAAACTTTTGAACCAGAAAAACTTTGACAGACAGACATTTCTTGGGGGTGCAATCGGTTATAATGGATATGATATAGTATATGACTGCTGGCTGGATGTAGATAAAAAATATAAATCAAACATACCAGATTTGCAGTATGCCCTCACAACAAGAACCTTTGTTTTTGACCATTTAACAGGTGATGTGTATATAGTAGTCACACCATTTATACCCAAAAACAGCAATCCTGAATCAGTATACGATAATGCGTCTTTGGAAGCAAAGAAATTGCTCAGTTATCTAGATGAAGCTTCTGGTATGGAAATATCCACAGTACCAGAATCAAAAACAAATTCAATGGATTCTGTTTGTAACATTGAAAAGAATGATTTTGAAGAAGCAGTTGCAAAGGCAAAACAGCATATCCTTGATGGGGATATTTTCCAAGTTGTGCTCTCGCGAAGGTATGCAGTAAAAATAAACCAGACGCCTCTTGATCTTTATAAAAAATTAAGAAACATCAACCCCAGTCCATATATGTATATTTTTAATTTTAAGGATTTGAGCATCGTCGGTGCAAGTCCTGAAACCCTTATGACGGTCCACAACCGTGAAGTTATTACAAATCCCATAGCAGGAACATGCTCACGCGGTATAGATGAAAACGAGGATAGAGATTTTGCATCCAGAATGCTGGATGATGAAAAAGAGCGTGCAGAACATGTTATGCTTGTAGACCTAGGACGAAACGATGTACGTATGGTGTCAAAGAGTGGTTCAGTCAAACTGGAAGACTTCATGAAGGTTGTTAAATATTCCCATCTTCAACATATTGAAAGCACGGTAAAGGGCACGCTCCGGGATGAATGCGACCAGTTCGATGCAACAAGAGCGATATTTCCTGCAGGAACTCTATCAGGAGCCCCTAAAATCAGGGCAATGGAAATAATCGATGAATTGGAGAACACTCCACGCGGAATTTATGGTGGAGGGGTTGGATATTATTCCTGGAATGGTGATGCGGATTTTGCGATAGTTATCAGGACTTTACTTATAAATGGGGACACAGCCTATGTGCAAGCAGGAGCAGGGATAGTGGCTGACTCAGCCCCTGAAAATGAATATGAGGAAACCGAAAGAAAAATGGCAGCAATGATGAGTGCAATCCGGGGATGAATATGAAGATACTTTTTATAAACAATAGGGATTCATTTGTATGGAATCTGGTTGATTATTTTTCTATGTTTGAATCCGATACAGAAGTTGTTCCAAATACCATAACTTTAGAGGAAGTGAAATCCATCAGTCCGGATGTGATAGTTATATCGCCTGGACCGGGAAACCCTGAAAACAGGGGTGATATCGGTTCATGTGTAGATATAATCAGAGAATTCGGTTCAGAGATACCCTTACTTGGAATATGTCTTGGAAACCAGTCAATAAATACAGCTTTTGGTGGAACCACAGCTTATACTGAAGGAGGTCCGGTTCACGGCAAAGGTCACCAGATACAGCATGATGAATCACCGATTTTTGATGGTATATCCAATCCAATGACAGCTGGTCGATATCATTCACTCGGAATTGAAACATTATCATCTGAGCTGGAAATCATTGCAACTACACATAATGGACTCA
Organism: Methanohalobium sp.; assembly: GCF_046546175.1. NCBI lineage: Archaea > Methanobacteriati > Methanobacteriota > Methanomicrobia > Methanosarcinales > Methanosarcinaceae > Methanohalobium > Methanohalobium sp. Next base: position 20,091 of record NZ_JBKGYF010000023.1, read on the forward strand.
TTATGGGTGTCAAACACAGAAAATACCCTGTTTACGGGCTACAGTTCCATCCAGAATCGGTACTTACACCCGACGGGTTGAAATTGATAAGAAACTTTTTAAAAATTGCAGAGGGTTTCCATAATTCTTGCAAACATTAATATTTGAAAAATTCGGTTTTTAAAGTATGTTGATTGGACTTACAGGCACACCAGGCACCGGAAAAAGTTCGGTAAGTGAAATTCTTGAAACAAATCCCGGATATAACATAATCCATCTAAACGAACTGATTAAAAAAGAGAACCTGTACAAAGAGGTAGATGAAAACCGGGATTCATTTGTAGCAGACATGGATAAAATATCCAGAAGAGTGTCAGAAATATTTGAGGAAAAGGATGGTCGTGTAACTATACTTGAAAGTCATTTGGCGCATTACATTACGGATACAGTTGTTGTTCTTCGAGCATCACCTGAAGAACTCGAGAAAAGGCTAACATCGCGTGGTTATTCCAGTGGAAAAATCCAGGAAAATAAAGATGCAGAAGAGCTTGATATAATCCTTTTTGAATCTGTTGAATGGTGTGATAGGGTTTTTGAAGTGGATACAACCAGCAGGTCATTAAATGACGTTGCATCCGATGTGAATGAAATAATTACAGCATTGATAAATGATTATGCTGAACAGATAACATCAAAATACAAACCTGGTTCTGTGGATTGGACATCTGGATGGTATAATGAAGTGTCTTAAAATTAAAACCGTTTTTTAATTTTCTGGCTCAATGATTGTAATGAGCAACGGATTTTGTCACCCAGTGAACCATAACAAGTTTTGTTACTGGTAATGGATTTATCCTCATCTTTTGATAAACATTGCAGTCTCCCATCCCTATCGCGTTTGTTGTATTCTCTGTCGGCAAGACCCATGTTGACTCCTCTAAAAAAAACAGTTTGAAATAGATATACTCTGCAATTAATCTAAAACAATCAGACATAATAACTTTTTGCCAGAATGAGCTAGATATCTTATACCTGAGATTGTTTTGGATTAATTTTGCAGAGCAATAGTAAAGGCACTGGTTCGTAATTTTATCTTGGTATAGCTTTTTCCATTTCTGTTTTGTTTGCGGATACATCATTTGTAATAATTTTTCCGCAACAAGAACATCTATCTCCTATTTCTGTGTATGTCTCATCAATCTGAGATTCTGAGTCTACATTAGACCCACAGGCTAAACATATGTATTTATCTCCCATAAACAAACCCCCTTATTCGATAAATTATTATAGAAGTCAATTATTACTTACTGTTCTTAATTACTAATATTATTTTTGAAACTCAGTTTCAAAATCCTTTTATGCAAGTTTCAACTTAAATAAATCATTTTTTAAGTTCACAGTGATGTAGCAACACGATATATTTATGTACAGTTTTTTTATGTTCTATACTGTCTATAATGGAAATTTCTACGTTTTATCAAAAACAATGATTTAATGGAGCTTTCTGATATGAAATATAGTCTTGGAATTGATGCAGGCGGCACCTATACAGATGCTGTTATTTTAAGAAATTCGGATGAAAAGATAATTGAAACCAATAAAGCTCTAACTACCTATCCGGACCCTATTACAGGTATCAGTAATGCTTTGGATGGGCTGGATGAGAGTTATCTTAAATCTGTAAAAACGGTTTCTGTTTCAACCACTCTTTCTACAAACAGTATATTGGAAGGTACTGGTTTTCCTGTTGGATTAATATTGATTGGTGATTTCGATTTTAAACAGGATTTGCCAACAAAATACTATATCCAGGTTTCCGGGGGACACAATCATAAAGGTGGAGAAAAGGCACCCCTTGACATAGAATCGATTGAGGATTTTGTATATCAGGTAAAAGATAAGGTTTCAGCTTTTGCAGTATCATCCTTCTTTAGCAACAGGAATCCCGATCATGAGGAAGATGTCAGAGAATGGATAAATCTGGTTACAGACCACCCGGTTGTCTGTTCACATGAATTATCACAAGACCTTGGAGCATTTGAAAGGGCTACTACTGCATTTTTCAATGCCCAGTTGATACCGGTGACAGATAAATTCATGCACACAGTCGAATCAGAGATAAAATCAAGGGGCATGGATGCCAGAATTTTCATGCTGAAATGCGATGGTTCGGTTGTGAGTATTAATAAAGCACTGGAAAAACCCATAGAATCGATATTTTCAGGGCCCGCGGCAAGTCTTGTTGGAGGGTCGTTCCTTATTCAGAATGGTACATGTGCCGTTATCGATGTTGGAGGTACAAGTACAGATATTTCTGTCATCTACAACAGTGTGCCTCAAATGAGCGATACCGGGGCAGTTGTAGGTGGATGGGAAACCATGGTAAAAGCCATCAAAATGGAAACATCTGCAATGGGTGGGGACAGTCATATTTGGGTTAAGGAAAATGAAGTTTATTTCGGCTCCGGACGGGTGATTCCATTATGCAGAGCTGCGGTTATATACCCGGATTTCCTGAACCTGTTGAAAAGAAACCCTATTCCGCCTGTCAATCTTGAGAGTGAGAATTATCAACCAACAAGGTTCTTTATTAAAAGCGGATATGAACCTCTTGAAATCGATAAAGAGGAAAAGGAAATATTTGATGCAATCAAAGATGAACCTACATCACTTTCTGAAATCAAGGATAGAATCAACAAATATCCATCCAGAAAACTTCTCAAATCCCTTATTCAAAAACGACTGGTTCAGCCTATTGGATTTACTCCCACGGATGCTCTTCATGTCCTTGGTGATTATACTGAACGCAACGTTGAAGCTGCAAATATGGGAGCAGAATCACTTGCTTCATTGACAAGGATGGATGATAAATATCAGTTCTGTGAATATATAAAACGCGAATTTACCAAGAACATGGCATCTAACCTTGTGTCCTTCTTCCTTGATGGAGTATCAGAATCCGAAATACGGAAGTCGTTTGATATAGATTCCCCTGTCAAATATAAAATTGATATACCGGTTGTATTGATAGGGGGACCTGTAAGTGCGTTTTCAGAGAAGTTAAAAGAAATCATTGATGCAGAAATTGAGGTCCCTGAAAATTCCAGTGTAGGTAATGCTGCAGGAGCTTTATCTGCAAAGGGAATGAGAAGGGTTGAAATACTGATACGACGGACATCTATTTTTGCACCGGGATGGGATTATTACGTATTTTCTGAAAATGGGCGGGTAGAATGTCATGGATATAATGAAGCACTTGAGTATGCAAGGAAATTGGGTGAATCAATAATCCTCGATTATATGGAAGATATAGGTCTCGACCCAGATCATATCCAGATAGACATGGATAAAAAAGAAATCATACCCAATGGTTGGGATACGCCCATGGAATCAAGAGTTGTTGTACTTGGACTGGCAACACATCCAGGGAAAGCTTAAAGAATTTACAATTACTACCTTCCCCTATTATTTTTGAAACCGGGATAATATGAACAACTCGAAAAAATACGGTAGGTACTTCGGAATCTGTCCATCATACCACCATGCAAAAGCCTGCAAATGTGTAGTATGTCCGTCCTATCCTGGGACAGATGAAATGATGTACTGTGCAAGGGGGACAGATAGACCAGCCGGTAAGAAAATGGGTTGTTTGTGTACTGAATGTGGAGGGTACAAAAAATTCGGTCTTGAAGGTGACTATTTCTGCCAGAACCTTTGATTAGTTCTGAGACTATCAAATTAGCTTTTCGTTTTAAAAAAGGAACTCTTTTTTTCATCTTTA
>NZ_JBKGYF010000024.1:0-23550 GCF_046546175.1 Methanohalobium sp.
ATTCGAAAATAAATATGCAAACGAATTAAACGAGAAAGATGATACTTTCTCACCTAAGTTTACATCATTTTATGTAAATTTAGGAGTGCGGGTAGAAGTAAATGACAGTTTTAAAGCCTATCAGGAAGATGATTTAAAAGAACAGGGTACAATCAGGGATAGAATTGGCGGAAATGAAATCGAAATAAAACGAAATGATATCGGAGTTGTAAGGGTTACCAATCTTGATACCGGCGAAAAAATTGTTAAAGTAAGAACCTTTTGGTTTGCGTGGTACGCTTTCTACCCATAAACTGCACTGTATTCAGAATAATTATATGGTGGGGCCGCGGAGATTTGAACTCCGGTCACAAGACCCCCAGCCTTGAAGGATGGTCCAGGCTACCCTACGGCCCCGCTGTGATGAGGTGGCATATAATAGTCTAGGATATTAATATACTTTTCACTCTTTTATTCAGGAATACCATTATCTGTATGCTTCCAGTATATCCTTTCCTTCTACAAAGATAAGATTGTGTTTTCTGGCGTATTCTACTGCGTCTTTTTTGGAAAATGCTTTCCCGTTGTAATCATCAAGCATTTCGCAGACTACCATTGCAGGAGTTATGCCTGCCATTTTGGCGATAGCTATTGAAAGTTCGGTTTGTCCCATGCGGTTGTTTACTTCACCTTCTGCTGCTCTGAGAATTGCAACATGACCGGGAGATCTGAATTCTGCACCAAAATCAACGTTATTTCCATTGAGTGACTTTTTAACGGCTTCTCCGAGTTTGTTTATGGTAAGGGACCTGTCGTTGTCTGGTATGCCTGTACGGGTGTCTCTGTGGTTTACCCATAATGAGAAGGATGAGCGTGTGTCATATTTGAGGTCTCCATCCTGTTCAACAATTGATTTAAGTGAATCGTTTGTTCTGGATGCTTCCTGAATCAGGTCAGCCATAAATGGTAAACCGAAATTTTTTGAAGCACGGGAGTCGATGGCTACACAGATTAACCCTCCACCATCCTTTCGCATCCATTTGATGTCAGATGAGGTTACCGATGTGGCAGGGATTGTCAGGTCGGTTTCACCTTCACGTCCTTCTGAATCATATAGTAAAAACATCTGACCGTTTTTTGCGGATTCTATTACTTTTTTGACAGTTTCATTATGGTTATCTACCGAATTCATTTTATTACTCGCCTGGATAATTGTGATTGTTCTTCTAATATAATTTCGACCTCGTCCCCGTCTTTCAGGTTGAGTTTCTTGCGCAGGTTTACAGGAGCTATAATCTCTAAGAGGTCGCTTGGATAATGGGAACGAGAGGGTAGTATGATGGCGCTTTCAATATCCTCAATTCTGGCTTTATAACACTTCCCGCTTCCAAATGTTCTTTCTCCGTCTGTGAAACCTTCTATTTGGATAGCATGCAGCTCTTCCAGTTTTTCGCGCGTATGTTTACTGTAATTTGTCAAACATACATTCAATGTACCAGGATAGGGTATGAAATGCAATTTATCTTCAAACTGTTTTTTGTAACCACCAAGACTGATGTAGTATTTTCCCTCCCCAAGACCGTTAACTACATAGCCGTACAATTCTATGTTATCTTCCTTTTCAAATATCCTCTGATAATCAGCGTATTCATCCCTAAGCTTTTTTAAACCCTGTTCTGTAATTGTTATCAGTTGTCCATTAGATACAATTTTTCTTTTGATGAGGTTTTCATCATCCAGTTTTTTCAGGATTCTTGCTGCAGTTTTGGAGCTTGTGGATATGTGGTTTGTAAATTCACTGGATGATATTTTTATGCAATCATCAATTGCTCCAAGAAGGGCAAGTTTTTTTAAAGGCTCGATAGAACACGGCATTAATAAACCACCAGTTACCTCATCTTTGAGACTCAACTATCTCATGTATGAGGTAAAAAATAATAAATGTTTTGATAGGAACCGTGCAATAAATTAATTATTTCAATTGTGCCAGAATACCCAGATGGTCTTCATGATAGGGATCAAGTTCGCTTCTTTTTAAAACTTGAACATTTATATCAAAATCTCTGGAGAATTTCCTTATCTCTTCCTTTGATATTTTCTTTGGATTTGCAACAGTATCAATGCTTCGAGCTTTGATTGCAAGTAACAGATACCCATCTTTTTTAAGAAACTGTTTTGCATTCCTGGCAGCGATTTCCGCCTGGTTCGGCTGGGATACATCTTGGAATATTACATCCACTTTTTCTACAATATGTGAATATTTCCAGGGATTACCGGCATCCTCAAGTATTGGAATTATATTGGGACGTTCTTCGCATAACGGTACAAGGTCTCTTATTGTTCTGGTGGAAAATTCCACTGCATATACCAGCCCATTGGTAACAATATCTGAAATATGGCTGACTGTAGTACCTGAAGCGGCACCAAGATACAAAACTTTGGATTCGGTGTCAAGAGGGATATCAAATTTTTTAAGAACCATTGCCCCGAATTTACTTCGGTGGGCATTCCATTTGCGGTATTCTTCACCATCAATTTCTATCAATGGTTCGGAGTAAACACTTGTTCCAGGATTCAGGTTTCTGGTAGCAAGTTGTTTCTTTTTGCCCTTTGATAATTCAAAAATACCTTGAGAAATCTCTTTTACATCCATTTATGTTCCTACCTGTTTTTGTACCGTATTACCTTCTCGATTTATTCTTCTTAGGTGGTTCCGGGTTGGATTCTTTGATATTTTGTATTTTTTCTTCCAGATTTTTTGAAACTTTATTATTTATTTCACCTGAATAGTAATCAATCCGTGCAGCCAGACTGATTTTGGATGCAAAAGCACGTGCTATTTTTCCCCTCTGCCACCACGGTGCATTTTTGATTAATGGATGATTGAATATAATTCCATGTTTTGGTGATGTTGCACGGGATCGAAGATGTTTGAACAGGGCTCTGTTTGCACCTATCACCTGTATGGTACTGGACGGCAGGTTTGCAAGTCTCTCTAGACTCCCAGTCATACTGATAAGCCGTGAACCAAGAAGAGCACCAGCTATATTGGTTAAATTGGGTGCCGCATGTTCCATATTTTCCATAATATAGTCCTCTATTTTTTTTCGGTTGTCATAAAGTCTGCACAGGTTTGCAGCAAAATCTTTGATGACTTTTTCTTCAGAACCTGTTAAATCGGCGCCCATAGAATCACTTGCTTTTTCATACCATTCATTTTCTGGAGGTATATTTGACCTAGAACCATAAGTTGCAACAAAACGTGCAAGCTCCTGAGATGTGAGGTTTAATTCCGGGAAATGGAGTCCGTACCATTCAGACAAACGTTCAGACAACAGATTGGTGGTTTCATCTATATCATCAATGGATTCCACTGCTTGAATAATCCGGATGTCGATGGTAGTAGCATTTGAAATTTTAAGTTTTGCGGTTTTTATGGCTACCTCACGAAGAAGGGATTCGTATTCTTTTTCAGAATTCACAAAACCGCATTCTAAAGCTGCAGAGCGAAGGTCGATTAACTGCGGATTGTTTGTTTTTGCTGGTTTTGAATCTACCAGATGCCTGGCAAGTTTTTCCGGTTCTTTTGGACAGAGTCTGCATTCTGATGGTAAAAGGTTTCCGTCTTCATCGGCTATAACTGTACCGTACCATGTGATGATTTCCAATTCAAACCTCCGATATTTTGGCACCTGTATTATTGGGCCTGGTAATTATTGCACGCCCTCCGACTGTGTCATCAAGCATATTCTGTACATCCTTCTGAATTTTCTTGCTCTGTATCCTACTGTCGGAGAATCCATAAATAGCGGGTCCGAATGAACTCATTCCTGAACCCTTGGTACCGACATCATTCATAAACTTGATAAGGTTTTTAATATCCTCTGACTGGAGGGCTATTTCGCGTTTTTTAAATCCTGTGGATTGCAGATGATTTATACCTTTTCCAAAAGTGTCAATATCCTCTTCAAGAATCGCAGGCATTATCTGCATCAGGATTACATGGGAAATATCCTGTACTTCTTCGAGTGGTATTGGACATTCCTTTTTGAAAATATCGACTTCTTTTGTGTCATGGGCACCCTGACCATCAGGAAGAGCCAGTATAATATCCCAATCCGGAAAATCGTGTCTGAATACTATTGGTGCAGGGTCTGCTTTGCTGGCTGCAGACGGTGAAAAACCTCCTTTTTTATCAAATTTGTGTCCGGAATCGACCAGAAATCCACCGTATTCAAAGGATGCAACACCTATCCCTGAAGTTCCACCACGTCCAACTTTTTCTGCCAGTTCTCTAACACTTAATCCGAGCTTATATACCTCGTTCACAGCAGATGCAGCAGAAAGAGCGGATTGAGTACCTGACCCAAGCCCAACATGGGAGAGAATATCATCTTCAATATGAATATTGATACCATGGCCTCCAGGTAAAACAGAACCGGCAGACCTTTTTATTCTCTCTGCAAGGTCTGAATTACCCGTAATATTTATAGTATCAGATTTTTCAGCTGTCAGGTTCATGCCTGGATAATCCAGCGTGATTCCAAGCCCACCATCAACTCTGTCGATTTCTGCATTCAGGTCTATCAATGATAGGTGAAGCCTCGAGGGGGATTTTATTCTTATCATATTAGAGTTCGTTATTGTTATTTTATCGATGTTCTTTTCTCAATATATTCCAGATTATTTTTAAAACCTTTCTGTTAGCTACAAACCTTAGAACTGCTGCAATCAATAAACATAATCTGAAACCAATGTTAGCAGTGATATGATAATTCAGTACATTGTCAGTGAATACAGGGTTTATAGTACATTTGTAATTACAGTTATTGTTACATTTTTCGCTTACAATTCCCATTGCTGAACACAATAACCCATAGAATATACCGGTTTCAGCAGGGTCAGGAAAACCATAGGTTATATCGCAGTATAATTTTTTTATCTGAATTATATGAGAAACATCTGTAACCATCCTCATAACAGGTTTCCTGATATCTTTAAACGTTTTTATCATATCAGGGATGTTACTGATTAATGGTTCCTTTTCGGCTTTTTTCTCTTTTTCTCTTTTATCCTTCTTTTTTTTTGTTTTGTTTTCTGCAGGTTTTATAAGGTTGTAGGACAACATCAGCCAGTTTACTGTGGCATCGTTGGAAATTTTTTCCTCATCCTTTTTTAAATCAACAATTACATGGAACGGAATAAATAATACCAGCAAAAGAAGTATAACTACAAAGGTAAGACAAACGTAAAAAATAACCATGTACATAAATATATTAATCCACTTTTACGCTTTTTCCAGATTATTCTTTTTCACTCTCTTCTTTACCTTTATGTTTTTTTTTTCTCCATTTTTCCTTTAACAGATTTTATTTCATCGAGTAAACCAGGAACTGCTTCCAGTATGGTACTGATACTGTCTTTCCTGGAAATGGAATGTACACTAACACCTTCTTCAGATATGACTATAAAAGCAACTGGTTCGATTTTGGCACCAGCACCACCGCCACCGCCAAAACCGGACTCAGTTTCTTTGCTTTTAGCTTCTCCCCCTCCACTTCCGAATCCAAAGGATACTCTTGTGACAGGTATTATGGTTTTTCCTGCAGATTCTACAGGGTCACCTATAACAGTTTTTGTACTGACTAATTTTTCAAGTTCATTGGACACTTCTTTAATAACATCTTCTAAACCCATAAATACTACACTCCGATTTTTAAAATAAGTTTTCAACCTATACGCTATATATAGGTTCTAAATGTTAAAAAAGCTATCCTGAAAAATATAATTAAGGTTATTCGGAATTGTCCATGAAAAAGTTCATGAGCGAATACTTGATTTTTTCAGGTTCAATATCAATGAATTCTTTTCTTTCATCTTCAGGGAATGCTGGATAAACTGCGAATTTACCGAATTTTTTAGTTGATTCAGTCAAAAATCTTCCATCAACGAGTATTCTGGCTCCATAATCGGTTGGTGAGCGGACAACCCTGCCCATAGCCTGTCGGATTTTTCGTATGGTAGGTATCTGTACTGCATAATCCCATCCAGAACCATATCCAAACACACTGTCATAGGCGGATTCAACAGCGTTCATCCTGTCATTGAGTGCAGGATAACCCACACCAACTATGATTACGGTGCGACCTCTCCCTTCTCTATAGTCCAGCCCTTCACTTAATGTACCCCATAAATAGGATAACATCACAGCTTTTCCGCCGTTTTCACCGATGTTGAAGAACTCCTTTCTAACCTGCTGGGCTGATATACCAACCTCATCCAGAAACACAGGAATGTCCAGCTTTGATTCAAGGTTTCCATGATACCGTTTTGCCTCGTGGGAATTCTGGAAGAATATTATAATATTGCCAGTGGACTGTTCTACAGCATCCATAAGTATCTGTTCTATGGTCTGTATATTCTGTGGGTCGTCCCTGTCCTTTGCAAATAATGGAGGTACAGATGCTGCGATGGTTAACCGTTTATCTTCAGGGAATGATGTGCTGTAGGCAAGCTCGCAGGTTTCTCTGTTGATACCAAGAGTTGTTTTAACCATGTCAAAGGGGCGCAGTGTTGCAGACATGAGGATGGATGAATACACCGAATCAAATAATGGTTCTGTAACATTTTTGGGTATACAGGTGAAAAGCTCAATACGTCCGTAGATTTCATCATTCTGGTCCCTTCTGACATTGAGTATTGGATAATAATGGGGATTGTTGGAAAGTTTCAAATAGGATGACAGGAAATCAGCAGTGTATTTGATATCGGAATGTTTCAGTACTTTTGACAGTCCTTTTTTGTACTGTTCATGATAGAATTCTTCCAGCTTGGAACCGAATTCGCTTGCCTCTTCCAGTATTTCATGTATTTGCTTTTTATCTCCAAAACTCTCTTCTTTTGCCTGTCGTAAAAATTTGCCAGCCACGACATCGTTTCTGTCGTATGGGTCACTGATACGCATATCGTACCAGTATTTTCCAACTCTTTCCCTTTCTCCGAATTTGAACCTTGAGTTGTATGTATTTTGTATTAAATTGAGTAGTATATTGAAAAGGTTGCTAAGCCTCTCATCAGGTACTTGACTGATGTATTCATTAACTTCAGAAATTGCTTTTTCAATAGTATGCTCGGTTATGGTTATGGATGAATGTAAACGTGCAGCAGATTCAATATTGTGGGCTTCGTCAAATATAATTATAACATCCTGTGGCTCCCTATCAAGCCAGCTAAGGAGGGTAGAAAAAATATCCTGGTTTAAAACATGATGAAAGTTTGCAATCACAAGATCGGCATTTTTAATCTCACGTTTTAAAAGCTCATATCCGCACATTCCTTTCTGATAGGCAAAATCATTCACCTCTTCGGGTGTACGGACATCTTTAAACAGCCAACTCCTGAATTCTTCACTGTCAGAATTTAAGACTTCATATAGCTCGTTGCAGGTACGTCCACGGATGTTGCGTGCTTTTTCTTCGGAATTTTCAAGTTCCTTTGAGAGTTCATCTCTTAAACGTATCAGTTCAGGGTCTTTTGATTGTTTGTAATTTTTATTTGCAGACTTTAATTCCTGTTTTTTCAACTGGATGTCCTTTTCAAGTTCGATAAGGTCAAAGGTATTTTCTTTTTTGACTGTACATTCATCATAATCAATTTCGTGCGGACACATGTGGGTTTTGCCCTTTATAACAGCCGCTTTTATGTCATTTGTTTTTTTAATATCACGGGCTTCCTGTATAAACTGGACCATTTGCTGATGGACATTGGTGGCGATTATAACAGTTTTGTCCAGCTGTTTTCCAACCTGTAATGCTGGTGCAAGTGCACTCAGGGTTTTACCTGTACCACAGGCTCCTTCAAAAAGAACCATTTCTTTTTTTAGAAGTGCAGAATGGATGTTATCCATGGCATCTTCCTGGTTGGGGTAGCAGGAGGGTTTTGTAAAATATTTGAAGTATCCTTTGGAGTTTGTCATTGCAATACCTGTGATTTTGCCCGTTTTAATGAGTTGTGGTCTTTAAATATCACCTATAATTTTAATCATTACGGTTGTTTGAAAGTAAAAATTAATCAGTTATCCGTTCCAACATTCATTTGTTATTAATCGATAGTTTTTTATCCCAACTATTTAATCTAAAACGACATATTTTAATAAGCTTTATTAATAGAACAAAGGAGATATAGTATAAATGGTAGCAGTTATCATTGCTGAAAATTGTGTGGGCTGTGCAACATGTGTTGATGAATGTCCAGTTGAAGCAATTTCATTAGACGGCGGAAATATCGCAGTAGTAGATGAAAACGAATGTACAGATTGCGGTGGATGTATAGATGTATGTCCAACAGAAGCAATTGAAATTGAATAATCGATTATCATTTGACCATAACAATTATCCAGACAATTTTTGAGGTGGTTCAATGACAGAGCGAATAAAAGCCGGAGTATTGGGTGCTACCGGAGCAGTAGGACAGCGATTTATCCAGGCTCTTACCGATCATCCATGGTTTGAAATTACATCTCTTGCCGCATCGGAACGAAGCGCAGGTAAACCTTATGAGAAGGCTGCAAGCTGGAGACTGGATTCTAAATTGCCGGATGAGATTAAGGACCAGGGAGTAGTACCTGTTGATCCTTCCAGAGTAGATGCCGATGTAGTGTTTTCAGCACTTCCATCATCCAGTGCAAAAACAGTAGAACCCGAATTTGCAGAGGCTGGATTTGCGGTAGCAAGCAATGCATCAGCCTATAGAATGGAAGCTGATGTTCCTCTTGTAGTTCCTGAAGTCAATCCCGGTCATCTGGGTTTACTAGAACAGCAACAGGATAGCCGGGGATGGGACGGCTACATTATAACAAACCCTAACTGTTCGACAATCATTATGATTGTATCCCTCAAACCTCTGATGCAATTTGGTCTTAATAATGTGAATGTGGCTACCATGCAGGCAGTATCAGGTGCCGGATATGATGGTGTATCTTCGATGGCAATCATCGACAACATTCTTCCCTATATAAAAACAGAAGAAGAGAAGATGGAAAGCGAGACTCTGAAGCTTCTGGGAGAATTCGATGGTTCTGAGATTATAAATCCGGACATACATTTTAGTGCATCCTGTCATAGGGTACCGGTTCTAGATGGACACACGGAGGCAATATGGGCTGGAATGAGAGATAATCCTACACCGGAGGATGTTAGACAGGCATTCCTTGATTTTGACCCTGAACTTGAAGATCTACCATCTAAACCGGAAAAATCATTGGTCGTCAGAGATGAACCAGATAGACCCCAGCCCCGCTTGGATAAAAATATGGGCAACGGTATGAGTGTAAGTGTTGGACGTATCCGTGAAGGTATCCGCTATATTGCACTTGGTCACAATACAGTCCGTGGAGCGGCAGGTGCCAGCGTACTCAATGCTGAACTTCTGCACAAAAAAGGAAAATTGTAATGATGCAGACTAGTACTGCATCGTTTCTGATTTTCTGTTATGTTTTTATTATATTTATTATATTGATATTTTCCGATACTTTTTAAAAGTAAAATGCAATTATAGTTTTAGATAACCATGTTAGTTGTTTTGTCAATCGGTGGATCAATAATTGCAAACGACCTGAACCCGGAACGCTTTGTTTCTTATAAAAATGCTCTACAAAAATTGTTACCAGTGCATCAGCTGGTTATAGTTACCGGGGGCGGAAAAGCTGCAAGGGATTATATCAATGTGGCACGCAGTGTAGGCTCCAATGAAGTGGTATGTGATTTTATAGGAATCGAGATAACCCGTCTGAATGCTCAGCTTCTGATATCAGCCTTCGGTGAAGATGCTTATCCTGAACCACCACTCACCTACAAGGAAGCAAAACTTGCACTCTCCTCTAATAAAGTGGTTGTTATGGGTGGAGTAGTTCCGGGTCAGACTACAGATGCTGTTTCAGCGATACTTGCAGAATATTTGAATGCTGATTTTCTGGTAATTGCAACCTCTGTGGATGGTGTATATTCTAGGGACCCAAGAGAAGACTCAAATGCAATACGTTATGAAAAACTGAGTGCCAAAGAGCTGGTCAATGTAGTCATCTCTACCGAGATGAAAGCAGGTTCAAAATCACCAGTAGACCCACTGGCTGCCAAGATTATAGAACGGTGCAGGATGCCTACAACCATAATGGACGGTACCGATCCAGTAGTAGTGACAGACCTTATCATGCAGGAGAGTTTGAAAACCGAACCAGTTTCAGGAAAACATCCTGGAACCAGAATTGTCTGTGATTAATCAGGGCAACAGGGATTCAGGATGAGTTTTTTTAATCCCTTCTTTAACACCTTTTATAACGGTGTTGGTGATTTTTTCTCCAAACTCAGTATATGAGCCTGCATATTCAATATAAGAGTCGGGATTTTCGTTCTGTTTCTGGTAAGCTACTATAACAGCATCTGTGGTAGTGCCCAGAAAATCGTAACCCATCTCCAGCAGTGCAAGACCTTTTGCTTCGGTTGCTGTAATTATGGCTCCTGCCATTGCACCTTCGGATAATAAGCCATCAACAATATGGATGATATTTATAGTTCCAGGATTGTAGTTGTTCAATCGGTATATCGATGGATGGGTTATACCTGCAGTTACAAAGGTTGTAAGATAATCATCTGTGTTTATACATAGGTTATCCATACTAACAGCAGTCATCAATCCAAAATATGGTTGTCTGGCATTTACAGAATCTGCGACATCGTCCATATATTGAAGCGGGTTTTTATGTTCAAACCCTGTTTTAATTTCGTGATTGAATATGGATTCTATATATTTGCGTCCACCGTTGATACCTGTGCTAAGTCCCTCAAATTCACCTAAAATTACCAATGTGGAGTCTCTGGTATAGTATTTCATATATTCTCACTGGTTTTTATTGTTGATGATAACAAAACCGAACAGAAATTATAATTAATTATCTGTCAAATACTACATCTATGATAGGTATATCGTCTTATGCGTTTCACGACCTACCCATGTCAAAATCACTGGAAGATATTGAAAATCTGTCAGAAGGTGCAGAGATTTTTTCAGAAGGATTTCACGACCTTTTTAAGGATTCTGAAACACCCCTGTCCTATAACCTTAAATATACTGTTCATGCACCCAATACCGATCTCAATATCGGCAGTATCAGGGCACCTATGCGTAAAGCCGGTCTGGAACTGATACAGGAAATGGTGGAGATATGTGATAGGATAGATGCCAGAGTTCTGGTGGTTCATCCGGGTTATTTTACCTATTCCTGTGATGTTCCTGAAGCAAGGGATTCTTTAAAAAAGTCACTCATGGAACTTGAAAACCTGACCGATGGAACTGATGTTAAAATCTGTATTGAAAATATGCCCAGTGACTGGAACTGTTTCCTTTTCCAGTATCCTGACCTTGATTTGGGTGATAATGGATTTGCACTGGATGTAGGTCATGCCAATACCACGGATACACTGGATGAGTTCCTGGAATATGACACATCCCATTTCCATATCCATGACAATACAGGAAAAAGTGATGAGCATCTATGGCTTGGAGCAGGAAATATTGATTTTAAAGGAATGCGTGGTGTTTTGAATAAAAACAAAACCATGAAAGTTCTTGAACACCGCAGCAGGGAATATGTAGAAAAGAGTTTGAAGGCTGTTGATGAACTAGGCATAAAATAAAGACAATTTATTTATAATATCATTATCAACTCTTAATTATGAGCCATCTGGATAACAAGGTTTTCAAGGCACTGGGATGTTCCACCCGTCTGCAAATGCTTGAAGTTCTAAGTGAATCTGAAATTCATATAACAGGGATGGCAAAAAAACTGGGAATCTCGGTACCTGTTGCAGCAAAACATGTAAAAATACTGGAAGAAGCAGGACTCGTTGGTCGCACAAGATTCGGTAAAACCGACATTTTAAAACTCAATACCAGCAAAGTTTATACAATACTGGACCGGTTTGCACCAACGAAAAATGTTGAAGTTGAGGAAGGAACAACACTGCTTGAAGCTCTAAGAAAAGTATCAGCGGTTGAGGTCAAACAAATCGGTGACCGTGATGCGGTTGTAGCTACTGATGGTGACCAGGGGTTCTATATTTACGAAATTGATGGTAACTTTTCAGATAAAACAGTGCATGAATGCACCTTTGACCAGGATGCCACAGTTAAATGGAAGAAACTGGAACCTATAACCAAGATGAAACTGAACATAAACATAAAAAAGGAATAAAATCTCTATTTTTAACCAGTTATTTTAATAATTATTATATCCTATAAAACTATAGGTGAATTTTAAGGAATGGAAAGCCTGCAGGACTTACCCCGTATAGGGGGAAAAACAGCTCAACGTTTTATAGAACATTTTGGGAGCGAAGAAGCTGCAATTAATGCGGTTTTAAATGGTGATATCGCCAGTATATCAGAAATAGAGGGGATAGGCCAAAAGTTTGCTATATCACTGGTGCATGAGACACGCGGTATAATCGACGGGGTTACACTTACGGATTTTCTGAAAACAAATGAAGCTGTCAATATCTACAAGCAACTGCTTGGTGTTATAAAACAGTTTGCAAGTACTGGTTATGCAAAGGACAAGCTCAATATTTATATCCCGTATCCATCGAATAAAATTGACCTTATAAAGAAAACTCAGAGTTCAATTGATCATTATAAAGAGATGGCTGATGTTTTAGGTGGTGATGATAATTTTATAAACCAGTTATCCAATATTAGACCTCTAAAATCAAACTATACTACAGGGAAGGTAAGGGACCGCACTATTCTAACCACTGATGAAAATGTGTACGCAAACTTAAAGAAAAAATACGGTGGTTTTGTTGATATCCAGTTCATCACTGATCCATCCGAATTTCTGGATATAGCTAGGGGATATTCATATGCAATAACTGATGATTATCTGGATATAGATTACCCTGATGATATAGAACTGGAGTATGTAACCGACCTTGAAAAATTAGAAGACTGGCAGTTGATACCTGAAAAGGAGATTACATTTTATTCCAGAAATCTTTCAGCAATCGAAAGTTCTCTTGATATAATCCATCGGCTGCGTTCAAAGAATTTCTTATTTTTCAATCAACTGGATTATGAGGGACTTAAAAATTTAAGAGATACCCTTGAGTTGATAGATGAAAATGGTGATGTGACAACAGGAACCGACCCTGAAATCGATAGGCTGAATAAAATCCATGAGAACATAGACAACTGTGTATTAAAAACAGTTGAGGATGCCAATACAAAACTGGACAGATGTCTGGAAGAGAGTAAACTGACACTTAGTGGTCAGGATATGCTCAGGGTAATGAACGGAAGTATGGAAATCCAGGACCTTATGAGAAAGGAAATATATCAGTCCTATCAATCGATTCTTAAAGAGGCAAAGGATAGCATTTCAAATGAACTGGAACTTGAAAAACAGGAAAAACTTTTTGTTGATTCATTGTTCCCGGATGAGATGGCCTATCCTATAGAAATCGATGAGATTCAGGTTAATGCGTTGAAACAGGACATTATCCGCAGAACCCAGAAGAAAAAGGTTGAACATAAACGGGAAATATCCAGAATTTTGCATGAATATCATAACCTAATCAAAGAGATGGTTTATTATGTACTGGATTTTGATGTAGGATTTGCTATCGGACGTTTTTCCAGTGAATATCACCTTGAAATGCCTGATATGATTAAAGATGCAGGAGTTGGATTTGTTAAAGGGCGTAATCTGTTCATACAGTCAAAATACGGGGATGTGACACCCATTGATTATTCACTCGGAAATGCATCCTGCAACAGTGAAGATAACCGGCTTGTACTGTTGAGCGGTGTAAATTCAGGTGGTAAAACGTCGATGCTGGAGCTTCTTGCCCAGTGCATCATACTTGCTCACATGGGTTTACCTGTACCTGCAGAATCTCCTGAAATAGGTCTTACAGATGGGTTGTATTATTTTGCCAAGTCCAAGGGCACACTTGATGCAGGAGCATTTGAATCCACGCTTATGGATTTTTCTGTGGTTGCCGATGACTCAAGCAAAGTTGTCCTTGTGGATGAACTGGAATCCATCACAGAACCCGGAGCATCTGCCAAAATCATAGCCGGTATACTTGAGACACTTTCTGAAAACAAAAACAGTATGTCGGTGTTTGTATCTCATCTTTCAGAATTGATAATGGAGAACACACAGTGTGATATCAGAGTTGACGGAATAGAGGCGGAAGGTCTTGATTCTGAACTCAATCTTATAGTGGACAGGACTCCGAGACAGAATTACATAGCAAAAAGTACACCTGAATTGATTGTTGAAAGACTTGCAAGAAAAACGAGTGGAGAAGAGCAGGCTTTTTATAAAAGGTTGAAGGATAAATTTGATTGAATTTAAATCATTCCTTTAGTACTTCTTACGTCCTCACCTTCTACAACAACCGCACGCTTCATGGAATGGGCAAATGCCTTGAAAAGTGCCTCGATTTTGTGATGGTCGTTATAACCGTATATAGATGCATGGAGAGTCATGTTTGCGCTCTGGGTCAGTGATTCAAAAAAGTGTCTGACCATCTGGGTACTGAAATTCCCCACTCGTTGGGTTTCGAAATCTGCATAAAGTACCAGATAACTGCGTCCTCCGAGGTCAAGAGCCACATCGGCAAGTGATTCATCCATTGGGATATGGGCATCTCCATACCTTGCAATCCCGCTTTTGTCATCCAGTGCTTTATCTATCACCTGTCCGAGTACGATTCCGGTATCCTCTATCAGGTGATGTTCATCCACCTCAAAGTCGCCATTTGCACTGATGTTTAAATCAAAACCGGAATGTTTTGCAAAAGATGCTAACATATGGTCAAAGAACCCAATTCCGGTGTCAATATCGGCTTCACCTCTGCCGTCGATATTGAGTTCGATTTCAATACTTGTTTCTCTGGTTTCCCTTGATATTTTTGCAGACCTCATAAAATACCTTTATTAATTCACTTTATTTACAATTTTCACCTTTGACAACATCAATTGCATCTGCAAGTTTAAATTTGTTTTTATAGAGCGCACTGCCGACAACTACACCGGATGCACCTATCTCTTTGATTGCACGGATGTCATCTATACTGGTTACCCCTCCCGAAGCGATTACAGGTATGGTGACAGATTTAACGAGTTCTTCTACGGGTTTTGTCTCAGTCCCCTGCATCAGACCTTCGGTATCAATGTTGGTAAAAAGTATACTTCCTGCACCCATATTTTCAAATTTTATGCCCATTTCTACAGCAGTAAATTCGGATTCCTTTGTCCAGCCTTCTACCGAGATTTTACCCTTTTTGGAATCCAGTGCAACCATTAGATGTTTGCTTCCAAATCTTTCTGACAGCTGTTTAACAAGGTCAGGGTTTTCAAGTGCGGCTGTACTCAATATCACCCTGTCAACACCAAGATTTAACAGCTGTGCAGCATCTTCTTCGGAACGGATACCTCCGCCAACCTGGATAATCACGTCCTCGGACCTGAATTTATCCACAATTTTCTGGATTATAGGAGCGTTTTTGCGCTTTCCTTCAATTGCACCGTCAAGGTCTATTATATGAAAGATTCTGGCACCTTTGTTCCACCAGTCCACTGCGACTTCTAGAGGGTCATCAAGACATACGATTTCACTGCCGGGAATACCCTGCACCAGCTGGACACATTTATCTTCCCTTATATCGATTGCAGGTATCACTTCAAAACACATAATTCATCCTCAGGGCATCAGACGCTCAATCGGTACTACAAGAATATCGCGCGCACCCACGCTTTTTAATTTGTTAACGGTGGTAAATATAGCATCAGAATCCACAACAGCATGCACTGCAAGTGTAGATGATTCGGATTCAACTTTCATCACAGTGGGCCCTGAAAGACCCGGAAGTACCTGTTTAACCTCCTCAAGGGAATCTTCTGGTACATTCATCATCAAATACCGTTTTCCTTCTGCATTCAGAACGCTTTCAAAAGCAGTTTTTATGTGGTGTATTTTGTCTTTTTCTTTTATACTCTGGTGGTTTGCAATCATATACACAGAAGACGAGAAAACTTTCTCAATGGGTTTCAGATTGTTCAGAAGGAATGTGGTACCAGAACTTGATATATCAACAATGGCATCTGCTACTCCTATATAGGGTGTCATCTCACAGGCACCACTTACTTTGATAACTTCAATGTTTATTCCTCTACTGTCAAAAAACTTCTTTGTAATATTAGGGAATTCAGTACCTATCCTCAGACCTTCTAGGTCTTTTACAGACTCAATGGGTGAATCATCTGGAACAGCAAGCATAAGTTTTGATTTGCCATAATTCAAATCAAGCATGAGGTCAACATTAGAATCGGTTTCTGAAACAAGGTCGATACCAGTAACCCCTATGTCTGCAGCACCGTCCTGCACATATTCAGGTATGTCTGCAGCTCTTGCGAATAAAAAAGAAATTTCAGGGTCAATCGTTGTACCAAACAGCTTTCTGTCTCCACCATCAATCACTGGAAGCCCGGCTTCTTTGAGCAGATTTACAGTTGGTTCATTTAAACGTCCTTTATTTGGTATAGCGATACGTATCATATGGGAATTCCTCTTGGATAATACCGAAGTTATATCTCAAAATCATACTTATTACATATAGTTTTCACGATTACTTTCTGGACAAACCACTACTAATACGGTCAATTATACAAAAACGGCTTCATGGATAATGTATTTGAACGGATATTAACAGTTATTGTTCAAATGCTGGTCAATCTGGATTTTGAATTCGTGTATGTCCAGTGGTTTTGATATATACCCATCACACCCTGCGTCAATAAAACGTTCCTTGTCTCCCAACATTGCATGAGCGGTTAGAGCGATTACCGGGATATCATTAGTTTCAGGGTTGTTCTTCAGTTTTGAAAGTAGTTCTAAACCATCCATTTTCGGAAGCTGCATATCAAGCAGTATCAGGTTGACATTGGTATCCTTTAGCTTTTCAAGGGCTACATATCCGTCTTCTGCCTTTGTAGCGTTGTATCCATAGGATTTCAATAGGTCGACTGTTAATTCCATGTTAAATACATTATCCTCTACCACAAGTATATTTACATCAGTATTTACCATTAATTATCACTTATTTTTTATCATACAAGTTTGTTTTTGTTTTAATATGAATAAAGTTTTAAAAAATTTGTAAGCGAAAAGGATAAGTAATATCATGTTTATGGGGGTGGATGCACATCAAGACCTGACCCGCCTTAACTCAGTGGAAGAGTGCGCGGCTGTAGTTAGGATCATGTGACAATAGTCACACATACCGCGCAGTAACCGCGATGTCCCCAGTTCGAATCTGGGAGGCGGGACTTTTCCACCTTTGTCAGGTTTGCAAAAACAGTTATATATTAGAATACGCATCTATAAGTGCTTTCAAAAGCACAGTGTTCGGATGGTGTAGTGGCCTATCATGGGGCCCTGTCGAGGCCTCGACTCGGGTTCAAATCCCGGTCCGAACGTAGCATTTTTTATTTTCTTTGACAATCCACCATAATCTTGGGTTCGAATGTTTTCTTTTAAAACAGTAGAATCTCAGCGGTTTGCTGTTTGCTGGTAACATGCGATAAACATGTCCGTTTATTGGGGTAAATGGTAAAAACACCTTAATGATAATTCAGGTACTTGCAGGAAGTTCCGCACAATGGGGAGGAGCAATTCATGAATTTTTAAGCCAAAAGGGGAGAAGATGCAAAGAAATTGCAATTGTAACCAATACAATGGATAGATAGTAATCCTTAGGTACCATATTGAAATCAATAATTAACCCTGACTTACCCGTATATCCCCTTGCAATCATCGACCTGTATACCCGTTCTCCCCTATCATAACTTTTTATTAGTAACATGCCAACCATGTTACCAACTACAGAAAGACTATACCTGTTTAATTTTACATGGAAACCTCTGCAGTACATGGATCTTTTTAATTTTAGCATCTCTTCTATCAAGACGAAGATATATCGGTATGAAAATGTCATAATTTGAACAAGTACACTCGGTACTTTGAGCATATATAATGCTTTAATAGTATCATCAAACCGGGTAGTTGCCAGCATGAGAAATGATATAATCAAAGCAGCAGTGGCCCGCAAAAAAATGAGTAGTCCAGTTTCTATACCTTCCACAGTGACATTGAGGTATAATGCTTTAAAAATTATATGTCCTTCTACAGTAAATGCCATTATTAATATAATTGCAAAAATAAACATAGCAGGGTACTTTAAACATCTATATACAAAGGATAGGGGCAACTTTGAAATAAATGTCAAAACTAAAGAAAATACAAGAGCAAAGGCGGCAAATGCCAAATCATTGATAAAAGCAACTGAGAATACAAAGATTAAAAATGTGACCATCTTTGCTCTTGGGTCAAAATTGTGTAGATATGATTCAATTGATGAAAAATCATCAATCCTTGGATAATCCATAATCCTCCTACATATTTTTACTTTTTATTTTCATACTTATTTTTCATTTTTCTTCCGCTGATAAACAGGGCAATTCCTGTAAGACCCATAAGATAACCTAATCCAGAGATTGCGTTATCGATAGTTGCAGATGAGTCATTGTCACTGGTGCTGTCTGGGGATTGTTGGGCAGTAACATCAATTGTCTTTTCCACACGGTGCCCCCATCCATCATCTATTTTGATTCTATATTTGTCATAATTTTCTTCAGGTTGAAAAGTATAGATACCATCATTATCCAGTGAATCTTCTATATAAAGTTCTTCACTATCATCCATTACAGCATATACCTCCAAATCGGCATTATCCATCGGACTTCCATCATCAAAATAACCTTTAACTTGGATTTCTATGTTTTTTTCAGTATCCATATCTGCACCATGTCCACTGGCAGCAGAGGTCATAAGCGTAACAATAATTGTAAACAACATGATGATTTTTATAAAAATTTTCAACATAGCACCCCTTATTTATTTTTTAATTTAACAGGCAGTAGTTCTGGTTTGACTTTGGCAATGTATGTAACAACAGTTCCTGTAAGTAAACCTTCAATAACCATCAATGGTATGTGCGCAGCAGCTGTGACCTGGGCTACACCTAAAAACTCTTTACCTGTGGTAATCAGTGTTATTACAAGCAGTATTGTAGTTACTATTATGGCCAAAACACCGCACCCAGCGCCAAGTATTTTTACAGTTATTCCCTTTTGGGTTCCAAATTTGAATGTGTAATATGCCATAAGAGCAGGAATACCAACCAGTACTGTATTAATTCCGATGGTTGTTATTCCTCCATGTTGAAAAAGGAACGCCTGAAGTGTTAAACCAACCGCTAATGATATATATGCAAGAGGACCAAGCACCACACCAATAAGTCCGTTAAAAATGGGATGCACACTTGTAGGTCCCATGGGTAGATGTATTAGTGAAGCTACAAAAAAGGCTGCAGTCATTACAGAAAATTTCGGGATTTCTTCAAGTATGTCGGACTCCTGCATTTTTAATTTAAAAGTAACAATTATAAACCCAAGGGTGATCACCCATCCAGTTAATATTACCGGTGCAGACAGTACTCCATCTGATATGTGCATATATTTCCCCTTTTGTGTCCTATTGAAAAATAAGAGAGGTAGATGTATCATCTCCTCTTGATAATAAACGCAACAGCTAACAATCCTATTATTGCCAGTAGGGATTCAAAACCTGGAAGACCTTCTGGAGATTCGGTTTCTGTGTTCTCTGTTTCTTGGGTGGCCTCATCTTCATTGGCGGTATTTTCATCTTCATTGGCGGTATTTTCATCTTCATTGGCGGTATTTTCATCTTCATTTGCGGTATTTTCATCTTCATTGGCGGTATTTTCATCTTCATTTGTAGTATCCTTGTCTTCCTCACTCATGATTACGAGTTTTTCAAATTTCTGAGCTAGCTTTTGAAGATCATGGTAGTTATTGTGGGTTTCTTCTGCATGTTCTAGATGGGATTCTGGAGTGTTTTCATCAATATGGTGTATAGTTTCACCGATGTTTATTACAGTGGTTTTCAACTCATCAAATTCACTGCTTTCCACACCTGCTTCATTGTTTTCTATATTTTCTATTAACTCATTTGATTTGTGTTCTATATCATGGGATTTTTGATGCACTTCTTCAGCATTATCTCTTAATCCGTCATCCAGTTCTGTATCATCTGCAATGTATTCAGTTTCTGTATGTATCTTATCTGATAGATGTATTATATTGTTGAGATACGCTTTCATTTCGTCTTTTACGTCAAATTCGTCGTATGTTGTATCCAGTTCGTCCATAAGATTCTTCAGTTCACGGTATTCATGGTCTACTGCATCAGCATGCTCAATATGGGATTCAGGTGTTTCTTCTTCTATATCATTTACAAGGCTACTTATATCAGCTACATCACTTTTTAGTTCACTTATCTCATCACCGGTTTTATCCATTTCAAGATCATCTATATCTTTAATTAGGTCTTCAGCTTTGTGTTCAATATCATGGGATTTTTGATGCACTTCTTCAGCATTATCTCTTAATCCATCATCCAGTTCTGTATCATCTGCAATATATTCAGATTCTTTATGGATTTTATCGGTAGCATGGATAACTTCTTCCAGAGTGTTCATCATTTTACCAGTATTACCAGTGGTATCGTGTTCTGTTGAATGGTCATGTCCATCAGAATGCGCAGATGCTGGAATGCAAAAGGCAATAATTAGTATACAAACAGTTATCAACAATCCTATTTTTTTCTGCATTATTTTCACCTATTTCTCTGTTATGTCCTATATAGATATTTTCGTGTCTTTGTTATTACTTTACAAATATAATGTAATAATCTGTAATTTAAGGATTAGTAATTATATAACATATGTTACTCTCATGGGTAATATCAAAAAAGTCCAATAGGAAATTACATGAACTAAATCGGGTACTTGCAATTCTCATTAATCATTTACTCCTGTGATAAATCGGCTTTTAATTTCGTTTTAGTATTACAATTATTGGAATTTATAATAACAAATAATATTTTTGGTTCCATGTTTGTCACTGTTCAGTTAAGACCATCTACACTTAATTTGTAACTTTAAATCATTGTGCTTAGAAATATCAAACAACTGAAAATAGATTAATATGTACCTTTAACTGAACAGTACTCCATGTTTAACAGTAATTCGTTTTTTAAACCAGTCTGGTTATTTTTAACAACAAATTTGTATTAGTATCAATAAATCAGATAACATGAAGCAAACAGAGAGACAAAATAAAATGGATGTTACAAAGACACTTTATAAAAACAGACTTGATGCCTATCTAATGATCGGTGATTCCCATGATGCTGATATGTATTATACAACAGGTTTTTTCGCCTCTGACAAATTCACATATTTGCAGACGGATGGAGGGGATGAAATATTACTGGTATCAGAAATGGAGCGTGAGCGAGCTAAAAATGAATCCCGGGTATCAGATGTGAGGACAACCCAGGATTATAATTACAAGTCCAAACGGCAATCAAGGGAGACTCCCTCTACAGCTTTCAGTGACGTACTTGGTGAACTGCTTGGTGAAAAAAAGGTCAGGAATATAGGGGTGCCCTATGATTTTCCATTATTTATATCCCAGACTCTTAAAGAACAGGGATTCTGGTTTAAACCCATCAAAAGTTCTTTCAGAGATTTGAGGACAAGGAAAAACGAATCAGAAATTGAAAACATCGCAGCTGTACAGAATGCATGTGAAAAGGCAATGGAGACTGCAATAGGTCTGATATCTAGTTCATCAGAAGAGAATGGAATATTATATCATGATGATACTGAACTGACTTCAGAATATGTACGCAATGCCATTGAACACAGACTTCTGGATTTTGGCTGTAGAGCAGAAACCACGATTGTAGCATGCGGTAAAAAATCTTCCACTCCCCACTGGATGGGTGAAGGTTTTCTGAAAGCAGGTGAACCGATTATTATTGATATATTTCCGCAGAGCAAAACAAATCGATATTTTTCAGACATGAGTCGTACAGTAGTTAAGGGAACACCATCCAGACAGCTCAAAGATATGTATGAGGCTGTACTGGAAGCACAGAATAAAGCGCTTGACCTTGTCAAACCCGGTGCGTTATGCAGCGATATTCACAATGCAGTCTGTGATATTTTCGAAGAGAAAGGACATGACACCATTCGTAATAACCCGAAAACAAAATCCGGGTTCCTGCATTCTACTGGACACGGGGTAGGACTGGAAGTTCATGAACTTCCAAGTCTCGGGGATAATAAAACCCAGATGGAAGTTGGAAATGTGGTTACTATAGAACCGGGTCTGTATTATCCTGAGGTTGGAGGTGTGCGTATAGAAGACATAGTTGTTGTTACCGATCAGGGGTGCAGGAATCTGACCGAATTTGAAAAGAAATTTGTTGTATGAGGATGGATATGATGAAATCAAATAATGAAAATCTGGAACAGTATTCAGATGAAGAAATAACCCAGAAATACATGGAAGCAGGGGACATACTGTCAAAGGTGAGAGAGGAAGTCAAAAACAGGGTAAAAAAAGGTGAAAGTCTTCTGGAGGTTGCCAATCAGGTAGAAAAGACAATCGTTGACCTTGGAGGACAACCTGCATTTCCGTGCAATATATCAAGAAATGATGAGGCAGCACATGCAACACCATCTATAGATGATGATTCAGTATTCGATGACGATATGGTGAAACTGGACATGGGTGTTCATGTGGATGGATATATTGCGGATTCTGCAGTAACAGTTGATTTATCAGGAAATAATGACCTTGTGAAAGCTTCAGAAGATGCCCTTTACGCTGCAATCGATGTGATTAAAAGTGGGGTCAATACCGCAGAGATTGGAAGTGTTATAGAGGATACAATAACAGGTTATGGTTTCAAGCCAGTGGTGAATCTGACAGGACATGGTCTTGACCGCTATATAGCTCATGCGTCTCCTTCAATACCTAACAGACATGTTGATCAGGGGGTTGTGTTGAATGAAGGTGACATCATCGCGATAGAACCCTTTGCAACCGATGGAGCGGGTAAGATAGGTAATGGACCATGGGCTGAAATATATAGCGTTATAGGTAAAAAATCAGTTCGTTTACCTGCAGCAAGAAAACTCATGAAAGAACTTGAAAAGTACAGGACACTACCGTTTGCAAAACGATGGTTAAAATCCAGTGCCAATAGCATTGATTTTTCACTCCTGCAGCTTGAAAAAGCTGGAGCTATCAGGTCTTATCCTGTGTTAAAAGAAATTGAAGGGGGTTTGGTATCCCAGGCCGAACATTCGGTTATCGTTACTGAAGATGGATGTGACATAATAACCAAATAATTACAAAAAAGGTTTCCTGAATTAATATATCAGGACCTCATCCATTCATTCCATTCGTTCGCCTTCATATCCAGTATATTAACAACATCTTCCAGAAGTTCTGCAGGGATGCCAATAACCATTTCGTCAACCTTTAGACACGCGTTTTTGGCTGCACCATCGC
>NZ_JBKGYF010000025.1:0-19904 GCF_046546175.1 Methanohalobium sp.
AGGTAGTGGCACGGTCTTTAACGCTAATCACCAAAGCCAATGAATCGAGTGGTGATGTCGGAGAAGTTCTTATGGTGGCAGCAAGGGACGCTTCATCTGAAGAGGAAATGAAACGTGAACGTTCCATGAATATGATGATTTATATTGTAATCATCTACATATCCTATGCGGTTTTTGTGGGTGTTATCTATGTAATATCCACTACTTTTTTAACAGAAATGGCTGAAGCAGGCAATCAAATGACCTCATCAGGTTCCCAACAAATGGGTATGCTGGGAAGTTTCGACCTTGACAAGTACACAAGAATTTTCAAACATTCAGCCGTCATACAGGGTTTGTGTTCAGGTCTCATGGCAGGAGTCATGGGTGAAGGAAGTGTCATGTCAGGATTGAAACATTCAATTATCATGGTGACAATAGGATACTTAATATTCACATTATTTATTTAAATCAGAACGAGGATACGATGAAGATTGCAGGTATTGATGAGGCGGGTAAAGGTCCTGTTATAGGTCCCATGTGTATTGCAGGCGTCATGGTTGATGAAACCAGAATTAACTCTTTAAAAAACCTCGGGGTCGCTGATTCCAAGAAAATATCTCCCAGAAAGCGGGCAGAACTTGATAACAAAATAAAAAAATATACAGACGACTATTTTATTTTTGAAATCGCCCCTGAACAAATCGATGAACTCAGGAATATAATGAGTATGAATGATATCATGGTTCTTGGTTTTTCCCGGGTTCTTGAAAACCTGAACCCTGATATGGTATATGTTGACTCTGCTGATGTAAAACCTGAACGTTTTGCAAACAATATACGCGGAGAATATTCCAAGAATAACAAAAAAGCTGCTGAAAACATAAAAATTATTTCTGAACATGATGCGGATGCTGTGTATCCTGTAGTGTCGGCGGCGTCCATTATTGCTAAAGTAAGACGTGATGAACTGGTTAACAATATAAAAAAAGATATAGGTGTTGATTTTGGCAGCGGGTATCCGTCTGACCCCAAAACAAAACAATTTCTTGCAGATTGGGTCAGAGAACACGGTTCTTTACCGGAAGTAGTCAGACATACATGGAAAACCGCGCAAAAACTTCTGGATAAAAATGGTGGTTAATGGGTCATTGAAGAGTTTTTATGTAATCTACCATGGACTGGAAAATTTTTAATCCGTCATCTGAACCCAGTACATTTTCGGATGCTCTTTCAGGGTGTGGCATAAGTCCCAGTACGTTTTTGTCTGGATTGATGATTCCTGCAATATTGTCCTTTGAACCGTTGGGGTTAGTTATGTCATCTGCTATCCCGTTTTCGTCCACATATCTGAATGTTATCTGGTTGTTTTTGTTTAAACTGGCAGCTGTAGACTGGTCTGCGTAGAAGTTCCCTTCTTTGTGAGCGATAGGAATCTGGATAATATCTCCTTTTTCAAACCTTGAAGTAAATGGTGTGTTATTATTGTCTACCCTTAAATGAGTCCATTTACAGAGGAATTTTGGATAAGCATTTGTGGTAAGAGCACCATCCAATAGACCGGATTCAGTAAGTACCTGAAAACCATTACAGATCCCAATTACTGGTTTCCCATAAGATACCATTTTTTTGACAGAATCCATAATAGGGGTTCTTGCAGCGATTGCACCGGCTCGCAGATAATCACCGTATGAGAAACCACCAGGAATTACCACACCATCAAAATCTTCTAGATTTTTATCCTTATACCACACAAGTTCAGCATCTACATCCATGACATCCTTGAGTACATGCAGTACATCACGGTCACAATTGGTACCACCGAACTGGATTATGGCGATTTTCATTAGGCTTCCCTCAAATCAATGGAATAATTGTGAATAATGGGATTTGCAATCAATTTCTGACACATCTCATCAACCTTCTGTCTGGCGTCTTCGGATGATTCAGCATCTAGGTCAATGGTGTATTTTTTGGCAGTTTTCACATCTTCTGTTTCAAACCCAAGATGTCCAAGCGCTCTTTTGATATTATTTCCTTCCGGGTCAAGCATTCCTGATTTAAGTTCAATGGTTACATTTGCACGGTACTGCATTTTAAGTCCTCTCTGATTTCATTTCCAGTTTAAGTCTACATAGAATATCAGGTAAATAATATCGATTTGGTATAAGATTAATGGAACGATGTATTACTTATTTAAGCATTTTATTATATGATCCACGGTTTCAGATACCTTATTCTGTTTGTCCAGTTTTATAGTGATATCTGCGTATTTATTGTACAGTATCCGTCTTTCATCAAAAAGTTCTTTCAGACTTTTATTTCTTATACCAACCATTCCTCTGGTGGCAAAATTCGATAACCTTTTTGTTATAATCTCAAACGAAACATCCAGAAATATTACTGTTGATTGGGTTTTTAAAAATTCCATTGCGGGTCTGGAATAAATTATACTGCCGCCGGGTGATATCACATATTTATCAGTTGAATTTAGCTGGATTCCAAGTACTGTTTCCTCTTCCAGTTCAAGTAATGCCCTTTCACCTTCAGAATCGATTAATTCCTGCAAACTTTTTCTGGATTTTTGTTCAACCACCTTATCGATGTCGATGAATCGATATCCCAGTTTTTTTGCCAGCAATTTACCAATAGTGCTTTTGCCCGCACCAGCCATACCGATGATGGTTATGTTCATTGTATCACAATGATTTTCTGGCATGTAGAAGTCTCTGTGCTATGGTGATATGGGTAAGTATGACGATTACAACAACAGCAGGTGCAAGCAAACCGATGAATGCACCGATGGTGAGTATTATCATTCTCTCCGGACGCTCGGCGATTCCGATATTCATACCTCTGCCACCGGCAGCTTCTGCACGTGCACGGGTATAACTTACTATATATGAACCTATCAGTGCTACCAGACACCAAATCCACATTGGGATGTTTAATAAAAGCGGGTCGGGTATATTTTCTGCAGTCACCCCATATATGATACCCACAAATATTATCGCGTCTGCATATCTGTCACATACAGAATCCAGTAATCCACCAAATGGAGTTATCCAACCGTTCTCTCTTGCAACTGCGCCGTCAAGAATATCAAAGAAACCGTTGAGGAGAATCAATACTCCACCAATCAAAATCTTTCCGGTACCAAACATAATTGCTGCAATTATACTAACGCCAAGTCCGACTACAGTCAACAGGTTCGGAGAGAGTGGTAAGGATTTTGCGAGGGGTTTGAACGATTTCCGGATTTTGTTTTTAAGATGGTTGAGTATTGTAAATCCCTTCCTTTGGCTCTGTGTATGTAGACAGGAATATTTTGGATTATTGGATTTTTATTAAAATATTTTTATCCATTATGGCTGTTGTAATATTTCAATCATACATTATCAAATATTTTCATGATATCATCTGCAAGATTGATGCTTATACCCACTGATTTCATTAAAGTGTCCGCACGTATAATATCACATTCGATCCCTTCATTCTTAAAATCGGATTCTTTGAAATGGTCGGTTTTATCGATGACAAATACATCAAGAAAATCCTGGTAGCATTTTGCTACACTTATGGATGATGCATCCAGACCTTTTGCATGCATGAGTTTTGCCACCGGACCACTTACAGGTTCTGTTCCGATTATCGGACTTACAGCTGTAACCTTCTTATCCTTTAATGTTTCTTTCATTTTGGGTAGTGCCAGTATAGGTCCAATACTTGTTATTGGATTGCTGGGACCGATTAGTACTTTATCATCCATTTTTAAAGCATCAATAACTCTTGGAGAAATGGATGCTTTTGATGCCCCATCCACAAACACATCATATACATCGGATTTCCCCTTCTCCTTTATCCAGAAATCCTGGAAATGCAAATTTCCTGATGACGTTTTTATAAAAGTGGTAACGGTATCATCCGACATCGGTAAAATTTTCGCCCTGATACCAAAATTTTGTGCCAGTTTGGATGAGGCAGAAGTTAGAGTATTTCCGTTTCTAAGATATTCCGAGCGCATGATATGGGTTCCGCGATCAATATCGCCCAGCATCATACCCTCATTGTATCCTATTGCTTTCATTGATTTATGTGTTATAAACGAATCATCGGCAATACCCCACCACTTATCGGTATCCAGTTTATCTGAAAAAAGGTAAAATACAGTATCCATGTCAGGGGAGACCAGATTGCCTGATATCCAGACGTCTTCACCTGTGTTAACCACTACTGTGATATCTTCTTCGGGTATGACTTTTCTTAATCCGTTCAGTAATTTCGGGGTTCCGGTACCACCAGATAGTACAATCATGGATTTACCTCTATGTTTTTCTGTTTCCCTTGAATAATCAAAACACCATTATATAATGAAACCGATTTAAAAAATATGAAAGTTATTCGTGATCCAGTACACGGCTACATTGAACTGGATGAACTTGCGCTGTCATTGATAGATACCCCACTCATGCAGCGTTTGAGAAGGATTAAGCAGCTGGGGTTATCATCACTTGTCTATCCAGGTGCCAATCATACACGTTTTGAGCATTCTCTTGGTGTTATGCATCTGGCATCCATGCTGATGAATCAACTGAATAATATAAGTATCGATGAAAAAAATGAACTTCGTGCTGCAGCGCTTTTGCATGACATCGGTCATGGGCCCTATTCCCATGTAACTGAAGGAACAATAAAATACTACACCAGAAAAAAACACGATGATGTTAGAGAAGTGCTCAAGCGAGATGAAATTGCAGATATTTTACATGAGCACAACCTTGACCCTGAAACAGTTGCAAAACATATTAAAGGAGAAACTGCACTGGGCCAGATTTTAAACAGTGAAATCGATGTTGATCGGATGGATTATCTTGTAAGGGATGCACATTATACAGGTGTGACATTCGGTCTGGTGGATTATGAGCGCCTGATTCATGAAATGGAGATTTTCGGTAAAAAACTGGTTGTAAGATGGGGTGGTTTGAAAGCTGCCGAGTCTTTGCTGTTATCCAGATTTTTGATGTACCCTTCAGTCTATTATCATCATGTCTCAAGGATTGCAGAAACAATGTATATAAGGGCGATTCAAAATTTAAT
The DNA here is from genome assembly GCF_046546175.1 of Methanohalobium sp. Lineage (NCBI taxonomy): Archaea > Methanobacteriati > Methanobacteriota > Methanomicrobia > Methanosarcinales > Methanosarcinaceae > Methanohalobium > Methanohalobium sp. The sequence continues at coordinate 5,077 of NZ_JBKGYF010000025.1, forward strand.
CGACAGAGAAATCTTGTCCCCTTTTGGATTGAATAAATTAGATGACATCAGCCTTTTTGAAGTAATACGCTCTGATGATGATTATGCAGGTGAGCTTGGAAGACGAATCGAAGAACGAAAGTTGTTCAAAAGGGCGCTCAGGGTAGGTTTCCAATCACTCGGAGTGGATGTATTAAAGTACAGGGATAATGTTGAAAGGATTGAAATAGAATTAGCAGAAATGGCGGATATCGACAGTAAATATATATTGATTGACATTCCAGGCACACCTGAAATTGAGGAAATGAAAGCATTAATCAGAACCGATAGCAAAATGCAGCATCTGGATGACGTGTCCCAGGTTGTGGCGACCCTTGAACAAGCACATAGAGACAACTGGCGGATGGGTGTATATACTCCAAAAGAGTACCGCGATATTGTGGGTAAGGTTGCACGTGACTTCTTTGAAGTAAAAAAACCACCAAAACAGTATCGTTTAACTGAATATTAAAGGTGTAATTTTTGAACAAAATCTCACAAAACATCGGCAGAACAGAACTTGTTCTTGAATGGAAACTAATGGGTGAGGATTATATCGTCACCCTGAAAGGTGGTCGTGAACACGTCGGTGCTGTGGCTGTAGGATTATATGATGCCGGAACTAAAATTTCAACATCTTCAGTGATTTCTCTGCCTGGACACAGAGAGGAAAACATAGCCCTTAACAGTGCAAGAAAAATAAGTTCTTACACACACAAAACAACTGTTTTTATGGCTGGAATCCATCTGGATGACATAACAAGAGAAGAAATCGATAATATTGTAGAGACATCAGAGGATATTGTAGATAGATTCATTGAATTACTGGAGGAAAACGTTTGATTGAAATAGCAGTTGGTATCAGTGGCGCATCAGGGATACAGTACGGCATCCGTTTGGTGCAGATATTATCCAATATGGATAATGTTTTTACCCATCTGGTGATTACAGATTCTGCGAAGAAGCTGATAGGTATAGAAACAGATTATTCTGTTATCGAAATAGAAGGTATGGCATCAAGAGCTTACAATGAAAAGGATTTCACAGCACCTATAGCCAGCGGTTCGCATCTTTTTGCGGGTATGATTGTGGCACCATGCAGTATGAAAACGCTTGGTTCCATCGCAAACGGAATTACAGATAATCTGTTAACCCGTACGGCAGATGTGTGTTTGAAAGAAAGGCATAAACTGGTTCTTATGACACGAGAGACACCACTAAACCAGATACATATAGAAAACATGTTGAAAATTACCCAAGCAGGAGGCACGGTTCTTCCAGCATGCCCGGGTTTTTATTCTGGACCGCAAACTATTGATGACCTGATAAATACTATGTCAGGCAGAGCGCTTGACCTGATGGGTATAGAAAATGAAATTTTCACCCGATGGGGCTGATATCAACATTGTTAATCATCCAATTTCTCTAACCTTTTTTAATAGTTAAATATATTAAGGAGAATGAGTATTAGTGTGGAACGTGCGATAAAAAACATATCGGGATAGTAGGGTAGCCTGGACGATCCTCGAGCGTTTGGGACGCTTGGACAACGGTTCAAATCCGTTCTATCCCACCATTTTTTAATGAGTCATGAACTTATAAAACTGCTTTTAAATTTGAATATCTTTTATAGACCTTTATATTTGTTTATTCGTTATCTGTTTTCCACTGGGATTAAAATTATTAGATACATATAACTCAATAGAGGATATATGGTTAATGTAAAAGTAAAATTGTTTGCAAATCTGCGTGAATATGCAGGAGTATCAGAAGTTATCCTTAAAGGCAGTACGGTATCAGATATATTAAATTCTCTGGGTCATCACTATCCTCAGTTAAAAGAACTTATTTTTGAAAATCCAGAGGATGAAGACGAACTTCAGGGATACATAAACGTATTATTAAACGGTGAGAATATTCAACACCTTGAAGGGCTTTCAACTCAGCTCAAGGAGCATGATGAAATAGCAATTCTGCCGCCAGTATCTGGGGGTTAATCCAGAAATATAATTACTGAAATCTACAAGAGGTTATAACATGGAAGTTACTGATAAAATCAGAAAGTTTGCTTTTGAACAGGGAATAACAGCACTGGGAAGTGCACCAGTATCCAGATATAGTAAATCCCCTGAAGGGCATCATCCCGGTGATTATCTTCCAGAAACAAAAACAGTGATTACCTTTGCTTATCCCTTGAATCCGACAAGTATCTTGAATCTTCCAACCACCCGTCATCAGTATATGCAGGAACATCATGCTGCAAACCAGATACTCAGATATGCCACTCATAAAATCGCCCGTATGTTGGAAGAAGATGGTTGTACCAGCTTGCCTGTAAGCCCTACACCGGCAATCGGAGACCTGGCACGGCTGGAGTCTGATTTTTCCCATAAACATTCAGCAGCTATATGCGGCATCGGGCAGTTCGGATTAAACAATCTCCTTATAACGCTTGATAATGGTCCAGGCGTCAGGCTTTCAAGTGTGTTTACCACAGCTGACATTTCAATCAGAGGTACTGAAATCACAAAAAACCTCTGTGACGACTGCAGACGCTGTGTTGACATCTGTCCAGTGGGTGCTCTGGATAATTATCTTGATGATTTTTCGACACAAACAGGCAGACCAATGGATAAAGAAAAATGCACCCATTATATACACACAATACACCAGGGAAACAGGTGTGGGTTGTGTATGAAAGTCTGTTTGGAGAGGTTCTACCATGGACAATAAAACAAGTTTTTAAATATGTACTGGGATTAAAAAATGACCGGATTATTTAAAGATAGGACAGAAGTAAACAAAGCCAGAAATATTTTTTTGAATGCATTTGGTACTGTTGATGATACAGAACAGGTTTTTATAGAAAAATGTCCTGGCAGGATACTGGCACTTCCGGTAACATCAACCAGAAATGTACCTCATTACAGACGTGCGGCAATGGACGGTTATGCAGTTCGTTCTTCGGATACAATCGGTGCGTCTCCCACTGCATCTTTGATGTTGGAGCTCGATGACGAAGTTACCGACGGGACTTGTGTACGTGTTCATACTGGTTCATTGGTACCCGAAGGAGCAGATGCAGTTGTAATGGTGGAAGATACCACACCTGTTGGAGATATGGTTGAAATTAAAACACAGGTTCATCCGAACAAACATGTAGGACAGATAGGAGAGGATATAAAGGAAAATGATACTGTGTTTTCTCAGGGGCATATGCTAAGACCATGTGATGCAGCAGTCCTCGCATCCCTTGGTATTAATAGAATAACTGTATATAAAAAACCCAGAGTAGCAGTAATCCCTACAGGTAATGAACTTGTACCCCAATCAACTTCTTCCTTACCCCTGCCAGGAGAAGTTGTAGAAACCAATGGACTCATGGCGGATTTGTATATTGAAAAATGGGGAGGTGTATGCAAATATTGTGACATCATACCTGATAATCCTGAACTTATAAAAAACGCCATCCAATCACAACTTAACTCAAACCTGATAATTCTCTGCGGCGGGACATCGGTAGGGGAAAGGGATCATGTTCCTGAGATGGTCGAATCTCTTGGTGAAGTCCTTGTCCATGGTGTAAGTATGAGCCCTGGTAAACCCATTGCTCTGGGGATAATTGAAGGTGTGCCTGTGATATGTCTTCCTGGTTATCCTGTTGCAGGACTGGTGGGTTTGTTTATGTTTGCCCGTCCAGCACTCAGAAAGCTTGGACATGTACCAGATATTCCTGATACAACAGTAAAGGCAGAACTATCAGATAAAATTCCTTCAAAAGAGGGATATATGACTTTTTCAAGGGTTATTCTGGATACCACTGATTTGATTGCATATCCTGTAATGACTTCAGGAGCAGGTGTTTTAAGTTCTGTCGCAAAATCCAATGGTCTTGTAATTGTACCTGAAAATCTTGAAGGCTATGAAAAAGGACAGAAAGTGGATGTTGTTCTGATTGAATAATGATTACACTGCACAGAAAACGCTTATTCCTTTTTTAACAGTGGGAGCAGGTGGATTTTTCGGAGTTATTTCCAGATATCTTGTGACATCTGTGGTAGCGTTTCCTATAGATATTTTTTATCCTCAACATGCTTGGGAGTTTTTTGGTTGGAATTGTGATGTTTGACCCTGAATATCTGGTACTTTTTAGTTCAAAAACAGGTTGGGATCTGGTGTAGGATACTTGGGTTCATTTACCACATTCTCCACATTTGCTTATGAGAACTTTAAATCCCTGGAAGATGGTGAATCTTGGTTTATGCTGTACAATATTTTGCTAAATCTCCTTTTCTGTATGTTATGGTAAGTATCGGATATATGATGGTTAAATTAATTTAAAGTGAAATCCAATATAATGTTAGATTGGAGGTTGTATTATGAATTCGGTAATTCTTCGGATTTATATGAGTCAGAGTGATACCTACAAAGGGAAATCATCACATGATGTCGTTGTGGAATATTTAAAGGATGCAGGCATCGCTGGAGCTACAGTTGTACACGGTATTGAAGGATATGGTACCCATCATGAAATCCATACAGCAAATGTCCTGAGCTTGGGTGTAGATTTACCAGTAATCGTGGAAGTAATCGATGATGAAGAAAAAATCAGAAATGTAGTGCCAGAACTCAGGAAAATGTTGCCTGATGCACTTATGACTCTTCAGGATATAGAAATAGTATCAAACAACAAAAACTTAACCTAAATCGCTTAAAACTTCACGGCTCACCTGTAAAGTACTACATTGTTCCCTCTTACATCTACAAGAGTGGTGTTTGTAGCATCAGCAATTTTCTGGGATAATTCGATTGTATCTTCATTTTCAAATGTACTTTTTAAAATTTTAACTTTAACAAGACGGTTGGCTTTTAACTGATTTTTCAATTCATCTACAATTGGGTCTGTCAGTCCGTTTTTTCCAATATGAATTACTGGTTTTAACTGTGAAGCTTCCGACTTTAATTCATATAATTTCTTTTTATCCATTTTGAGTATACCTCATAGTATCAAGTTAATTGAATCCAAAAACTATTTTACATATGCAAAGGTGCCGTTTGATGTGTTATATTGACAAAACAATATGATGTTTGCATTATTTCGATTTAATAATTTAGTCAAGTAACCTATTAATCAAAACTGTTTATTTAATCTTTCGTGTGTTTTACTATATGAACTGCTTCTGGTATGATGATATCTTCTATAGCCAGACGTACAGCATTTCTGGAACCAGGTAGACAGAATACAGCTTTGCCTCCGGTAACACCTGCTGTAGCTCTGGTTAGCATTACTGCTGTGCCGATTTCTTCTATACTTTTGAATCTGAAAAGTTCTCCAAAACCGGGTATTATTTTATCAAACATTGGTGTAACCGATTCTACGGTTACATCATGGGATGTTAATCCTGTACCACCAGTTGTTATTATTATATCTGCATCACTTTCAACTGCAGACCTGAGGGCATTTTGTATGGTATTTGAATCATCGTTTATGAGCATGTATTGTGTGACATCATGTCCATTTGTTGTCAGAAGATTCTTGATAGTTTGACCTGATGAATCATCAGCCTGTTCTGGATTTGATACATCTTTATATGTCTTATATCTCGAACTGGAAATTGTAATCAAAAAAAACTTGCATGGTTTCTCAGTTCCGCTTTTATGGTTTTGCGTAGAAGTGGATTTGGTATTCATAATAAACTTTGGTTACCTATTATCGATTGGTGTTTAATTAGATTGGCGGATAGACTATTTAACTCTTTTTATCTTAATAATGTTTTGGTGATTTCCAGGGGCTATATATAAATTGAAGTTACCCAGTGTTAGATAATATGCAGATACTTGCGATAGATGTAGGTACCGGAACGCAGGATATTTTACTGTACGACGCTGAAAAAGGTATAGAAAACAGTCCTATGATGGTCATGCCTTCTCCTACTGTCATGGTAGCAGACAAAATCCGTAGAGCAACGGAATCAAAGATTGATGTATTACTTACCGGATATATTATGGGCGGTGGCCCGTCTACCAGAGCGATCAAAGATCATCTGAAAAAAGGTTTGGATGTTATTGCTACAAAAAATGCAGCGTTGACCATCAATGATAATCTTGACAGGGTTCGTTCAATGGGTATTGAGATAATCGATGAGCATGATCTGGGATCCCTACCTGAAAATCTTCAGCGTATCAATTTGCAGGACCTGACAATAGATGAGATAAAAAATGCCTTTTACCAGTTTGGTGTAGCGTTTCCATCAAAGTTTGCAGTGGCTGTACAGGACCATGGGAATTCTCCCAAACTAAGCAACCGGGTTTACAGATTTAAACATTTTGAAAATGCTATAAAAAAGGGTGGCGGACTTGAAAACTTTTCCTATAAAAATGAGGATATTCCACCATATCTGACACGTATAAAAGATACATCAAGTGTAATTGATAACACGAAGTCGGTATTCATGGATACTGGACCAGCTGCAATTTTTGGAGCATTACAGGATCCCAGTTCATATCAACCATCAGTAGTGGTAAATATAGGTAATGGACATACACTTGGAGCACTTGCAGTAGATAACAGGGTCACAGCATTGTTCGAACATCATACATCTAAATTAAACCCTTCTAAGTTACAGGATTATATAGTCAGGCTTTCTGAAGGAAACCTTACCTTTGATGAAGTTTTAAATGACGGCGGGCATGGGTGTTATATCAACAAAAAAATAGGATTTGATAATATCCAGTCTGTCACGGTCACTGGTCCAAGTCGTGGAATGATTCAAAATATTGACATAATCGATAAAAATCCGAAGTTATGGGAAAAATTACATTTTGCTGCGCCATTTGGTAATATGATGCTGACCGGGTGTTTTGGATTGCTTTCAGCATACCGATATCATTATGAAGAATATATCTGAATGATATTTCCGACAGATAGAATTCTATAATTTACAATAACTGAAACTTCATAGGACTTATAACCCACATGACAGGGAATTTTATATATAACAAATGTTGTAAGTTAGGTAACAATAGATACATATAGGTGTATTACATATTAAGACGAAGTAAATCCAAGTCCAGAATAATTTTTAAATTTAATTTTAACCACCAAGGAGGCTTAATTTTATGGCACGAAAACCAGCAAGTATGTATAGGAATGTGAAAAACCGCTCATACACAAGGCGTAAATATATGGGTGGTGTGCCTGGAAGTCAGGTAATTCATTATGATATGGGTAACAAAAACGCACAGTTCCCTGTAAAGCTTTCACTAATAGCTGAAGAAAAATGTCATATACGTCACACAGCACTGGAATCGGCCCGTGTTTCTGCAAACAGAAGATTAATGAGCGCAGCAGGACGTGCAGGATATCATCTTAAATTAAGGGTATATCCACATGAAGTGCTGCGAGAAAACAAACAGGCTACAGGCGCTGGTGCTGACCGTGTTTCAAGCGGTATGAGACAGGCTTTTGGTAAGAATGTTGGTACTGCTGCCCGTGTATCAGCAGGTCAGAAAGTATTCACAGCTTCTGTAAACAAGGACGACTTTGAAGCAGCAAAGGATGCCCTGTGGCGTGCTGGTCAAAAAATACCAACACCATTTAGAATTGTTGTAGATCAGGGTTGGAAATTAGTAGAATAAACAACCTTATTGTCTTCAATTTTTTCTTTTTAACCAAATATTATATAATTACAGAAATCATATATAAACAGGATAATTAAATAAGTGAGGGTGATTAATATAGAAGTAGATTATAACGATTACGACTCCCTTCTGGACCGGGCAATGGAAAAAATGCCGGAACTGGAAACTACTGATGAACGCTTTTCAATCCCGGAACCCAAAATATTCCAGGAAGGTAAAACCACTGTATTGGATAATTTCGGAAATATTGTAGATGTTCTAAACCGTGACCCTGAGCATGTTTTGAAATACCTGAACCGGGAAATGGGTACAGCAGGAAAAATAGAAGGAAACCGCGCCATATTCCAGGGTCGTTTTCCAAAAGAACTGATTAAATCAAACCTTGATTCCTATCTTAACGAATATGTGTTATGTTCAGAATGCGGACGACCTGATACCCAGCTGGAAAAAGTGGACAGAGTTCTGGTAATGAAATGTCTGGCATGTGGTGCACATCGGCCTATAAGGAAGAAAAAAGCATCTTCAGGATCAACACAAGCTCCAACCGTTGAAGAAGGAAAGGTATACAATGTTCAAATTACAGCGGTTGGTTCCAAGGGAGATGGAATTGCAAAACTTGATAAGTTTACTGTATTTGTGCCGGGTGCTGCAAAGGGGCAGGAATTAAAAGTTAAAATTAACCGCATAAGCGGTAACCTTGCGTTTTCAGAAAAAGCGGAATAAATTAATGGTTGTGTTATTACATCACCTGAATGTGTGGTGTAATATTCATATCATTATTGGATACACTGGGTTACATCATAGATTTTTTTGACTATTATGTACGTCTGTTTTACCAGTAATTTAGGTTTGATTATATTTCTAATAACACACAGGGGTTACAATGCACTCAAATACAGATATTTCAAAACCATCTGATAAAGACGGGGAAGATTACATATCAATCTTATCAATTCCCGGATTATCGGTTAAATTAAACCATCTGAACGGCTTTTTACAGCTAACATCTACAGGACCGTTAAACACTACCTGCTCACCGTTTTTAAATAAAATTAACTCACGCCTGGAAAACGAAAAACCTGCATCCTGGAATGATGAAAGCGTTATTGCATCAACATGGTTGCCACCAATACCAAGCGGACCGTTCAAACGACTGATTTATGCGGAGACAAAGATAGCGTTTGGTAAGTATATTCCTGAAACAGTATCCTTTGAAATCACCCGTGAATGTAAATGCAACTGTGAACACTGTGTTGTAAGCGGGGGAGAAGGAGACCTTGATATTGAAACTTTCAAACGTGCAATCGATGAAGCACTGGATATGGGTGCATTTATAATCACATTTACTGAAGGTGACCCTTTACTTAGAGAAGAAATCTTTGAACTCATTGATTATGTGGATAAGGAACGGGCAATTGTAAATATATTCACACCGGGTACAGAACTGACACCTGAGGCAGCCAAGCGTTTAAAAGAAGTAGGTCTTCATAACCTCTTAATCAGTATTTATTCCACATACCCTGAAAAACACGATTCTGTTCGAAGGCTTGAAGGAGCTCATGAAATGGCGATAAACGCCATTAAAAATGCTTTAGATGCGGGTTTACTGGTAACCATGGCAACACATGTATCACCCAACAGAATGGATGAATTACCCAAACTCTATGAACTGGCATCAGAACTGGGAGTTCATGAACTGTCATTATGGGAATCTGTCCCAAAAAAACCGGGTGACCCGATATTGTCCGATACTGACCGTGAATCCATTCTGGAGATGTATCACAAAATCAATTCCAATTCTGAAGGTCCAAGGGTATTTTCAAATACATATTTTGAAGGAGAAATGCTTGGGTGTATGGCAGGTCAGAGATGGATGCATGTCTGTGTAGACGGTTCGGTTAAACCTTGCCCTTATATACCGTTTGAATTTGGAAACATCCAGAACGATTCGCTAAAAGATATCTGGAATAACATCCGCAAATACCCACAATTCAAGGGTAAACGCAGCAGATGCCTGATGCATGAAACAGAATTCTTAAATCTGGTATCAAAGATTCCGGATAGTGAAGATATACCTTATAGCTTTGCTAAAATGCAATAAACTTATACTTTTAATGAAGCTTAGTGGTATAAAATCAACAATTACTTTCATCCAGCTTGCTTTATTTTTATATTTGTTTAAGTTTTAGGGTTCTATGAACTCAGTGGCAATTCTGTCATCGAGTTCAAACCACATTCAAAAAAAGAGGATGTTTGTGAGTTCCTGATGAATATCAGGAACATTAATCCCGTTAAAAGAATTGTCATTATACTTGATAACTTCAAATCGCATCATGCAAAAACTGTGGTTGAATATGCAGTCAACAACGGTATCGAACTGGTATGTCTACCTCCCTACTCACCTGAACTCAATCCCATAGAGTTCATATGGAAGAGTACCAGGAGAGTAATATCCAGGTTCTTCGTCATCGATACCAATCATATGAGACAGCTGATTTATGAAGCATACATGCGATTATCAGCAAATATCAGTTTTGCAAAAGGGTGGATGAAAAAGTTTCTTGTGTATAATTTTATACAACGAATGTTATGTTAGTTACTATAGTCCTCAATGAATAATAGTAGCTTGCATAACAGCTTGTCATCCCGGAAGCATCGACAGCTATTATACCGTAGCTGTCACCCCGGTTATAGAACAGTCTTGCTGTTTGATCGAACATCTGATTAAACTTGTAAGTAGTTATCCTGCTAACGAACTTTTGCAATGTAGTAAAGTGCGGAGCTTTCTCAAGTTCCAATTTTTGAGTGAAACTTCTGTAATCGGCAACCATGTAATCTTTTAACAGCACCAGCACCATCAACTGGTACTGGTTATGATCCTATTTTGAGTACTTACTCGAATACAATGGCAGTCAGGTTCCTATGATAACTTTTAATGTTTCATCGGAAAGTTTAAGGTATATGTTGTTTCTCTTCACAATTGCTCATTTTTCTGGTTTTTGTCCAAAATCAAAAAGGTGCACCTTTCCTTAAATCATTTTAATATTAAAAACTTTTATCAGAACAGTGTTTCTGCATATCCCGGTCAAATTATATCTATAAATAACAGGCTCACAGATATAGAAAGTCATAATTTAAAAATAATCTACAATTGACTAGGTATCTGATTATAATTATTTTTCGAAGTTTTGCTATATGTTTTAAAATTTTATAGTAGCCTATGATGATTTTATACCGTTTAATTTTATATAAAATAACAAAATATGTATAACGAATAATGAATAATGAAAACTCTACATCCAAGATATTGATTGTAGATGATGAACCCGAACTTGTAGAATTGATAGCAGATTATTTAGATGAATATGATACAATCGCTGCCTACAATGGACAGGAAGCTATTGACAAAATCAAATCCGAAAATATAGATGTAGTTCTCCTTGATGTTATGATGCCCGACATTAATGGATTTGAAGTCTGTAAAAATATAAAAAATGATGAATCCATAGATTATATTCCTGTTTTAATGATAACTGCATTATCAGATCAAGATAATAAAATAAAAGGTCTGGATTCTGGTGCAGACGATTTTCTTACAAAACCTGTTGATGAAGAAGAGCTCAAAGCAAGAATTAGGTCATCACTCAGAATAAAAAATTTGCATGATGAATTGAAAAGGAACCACAACGAATTGTATAAGCAACAACAAATCCGAAATGTCCTAACAAATATTATACCTACATTGTTAAAACAGCTTCCTAAAGAAAAAAAGAAAATTTTGGTTAATCAAATGTATAATGAAATCGAATCTTTATTTAATAAAATGTACCTATCATCTAATAAAATTTCAGGCATCCAGAATTTAGATAGTAAAAATATAAACACTGAAAATGTAGAAAAAACATGTATCGAATTCATGGATTATCTGGGTGGTTCTTTTACCACGAACATACCCAAAAACAAAAACAATGTTCTTTTTACACTTGAAGGTAAAACCTGTCCTTGGGGGGCTTCACAGGCAAAAATGAACCCTATTTTATGCAACCTCACCAAAAAAATTTTTTATGATATTTCATCTAAAGCATTTACCAACATTTCAGTTAATACAATAAAAACTATGGGTAATGGGGATGATTGCTGCCTTTTTGAAATTATTAAATACGAATAACACTATTTAGAACTTGAATTTTTTTTATCTGTTTAGCATTATTTATATATGCTGAAGTTTCATAATAATTAGCGATTTTTAATAGGAAATTTGCTTGCATTGATGCTCGCAAGAGTAGTAGAAATTAACAATATTAAAACCTACTTTTTGTATCAAAATGTATCAAAAGTCTATCTCAATAGGCAGAATTATAAAAATTGTATCAATTAATTTGTTACTAACAGATATAACTGATTTCTATGAATTTGATGAAAAGGCTGGTTCTACCCGTTATCTGCTTGGTTGCTTTTTTCGGTATGACTGGCAGTGCTCTGATGGGTCCGGTTTTACCGGATATGGTAGACCCATTAAATTCTACCCGTGAAGCTGTTGGCTGGGTTATGGGTATTTTTACTTTATCCAATGCATTGTTCATGATGTTATTGGGCACCAGAATCGACAATTTGAGTCACAGAAAAGTTCTTGTTATCTCTCTCACAGTAAACGGTTTAGCCGGTATCGCCGGTTTTTTTGCACCAAATCTGCCAGTATTACTTGTTTTCAGATTCATTCAGGGAATAGGCACCGCCGGTATGATGCCTCTGGTAATGACTATGATAGGTGAATTATATGAAAGCTTTGAGCGTGTTCATGCAATGGGGAGAGTGAGCATGACCACATCAGTAGGTGAAGTGACCGCACCTTTTATAGGAGGCGGGCTTGCAGGAATCAGCTGGAATTATCCGTTCCTGTTTTATGGATTGACTATACCACTTGCAGTTGTTGCTGTATTTGTACTTCCCGAAACGAATGCAACACCTTTGAAACGAAAAACCGGTATTTATGAAGTAGTTTTAGCTCTTAAAAATATCAATGTAGCATATACCATATTTATGGCTTTTGCATTGTTCTTTCTCCTGTTCACCATTATAATCTATGTACCATTCCTTTTGAAAGATAATTTTGGATTCACAGCCCAGGGTGCAGGAATTGCTCTGGGGGTTCAGGGTGCATCGATGGCGGTTGTTGCATCACAGGCTAAAAGACTTTCATTAAAATTCTCAAAAAAAACTATAACCGGAGTCGGATTTGCAGTAATGGGAACTGCCATCATAGGTATGGCAGGTGCCTATCATTTACCATTAGTGTTTGTATTATTACTTCTGTTTGGCATCGGATTCGGAGTACTTATACCATTTATTAACACATTGATTACTCAGGTAGCTCCTGGCGAAGTCATGGGAGGTGTTGTATCTATTTTCAACACAATGAAATTTGTTGGTATGACTGCTTCATCAGTTGTGCTTGGATTAATATTACTAACATCCAATCTTGAAACTGTGTTTATCGTATCAGGTTTGCTGGGATTCGGTGTTGTTTTAATGAATTATTTTGTGTATAAAATATTATAATTCATCTGATGTAGATTTTAATTAATTCTATTTAATGATTATTCGTCCATTGATTCAACAATACTGTAAATATAAAAACCCTAATATAATAAATAAACACATTTTAAAACATGGGGACGTTCACCGATGCATACCTATAGAAAAATGTGATATTTATTATTCCTTATTACAGTAATAATATGGTTTCTTTACTTCGAGTTGAATTTGCCGTTTGATAGAGGGGAAGTATTTTTGAAGGTATATACTTCTTTTCCGCTCTTGTTTCTCTATATTTTATATAGAAAATTGATTTATCCAGAGTGAATCTGGGGTGGGGTATTTTTACCTACGGTTTGTTGATTGATTTGATGGATGAAATCACCAATGAGCCAGATCTGGTGGATACATATTTTGAAGATATGCTCACAATATTTGGTTTGATAATTATTACAGTTGGTTTCTATCATGCTGTGACCGGATATAATAGACTTCATAAAAAACTGAAACAGACAAACAAGTCCAAAGATATGTTTACAGACACCATGCGGCATGATTTACTCAATCCTGCTGGTATTATCAAGGGTTATATTCATTTATTAAAACAAAAAGAAGGTGATGAGAAGAAACTCTATTTACTTCAAAAAGTGGAAATAAGTAATGAGAAAATTATACAAATAGTTGAAAATGCATCAAAAGTTGCAAGACTGGATTCTATTGAAAATATGAAATTTGAGTCTATTGATATCAGCCAAAATTTAAAAGAGGTAGTGGGAGATTACAGACAAAATCTGGATGTTAAGAATATCGATGTCGAATTTAAATTCAATAACGAATGCAAATATGTTGCACCCATAGACCCTGTCATATATGATGCTTTTTCAAATCTGTTATATAATGCGATTAAATACAACAACGAGTCAGAAAAAAATAACCATATACATACTTGATAAAGACCCTTTCTGGAAAATAACAGTAACTGATTATGGAACCGGCATACCGGACAACAAAAAGCAACTGATATTTGAACGATTTTACCGTACTAAAAATAATAACCTTCATGGTAGCGGATTGGGCCTTGCAATTGTAAAAAAAATTGTTGAATTACATGGTGGAGATGTAGGTGTCAGTGACAATCCAGAAATTAAGGGAAGCCAATTCTGGATAACACTGAAAAAATCATTTCTCTGATAACCGAGGTTTTATCGATTCATCCCATGCTTTTTTAATTTTTTTATCCATATCCCCGCTTTCCTTCAAAATATCAAGTATTTCCTGTGCAACTTCAGGGTCATGGACTATATAACAATTCATACAGCTCCACACTTTACCGCCTGTGGACCGTTCAATACATTTACCACCTGTTCGCTCATCGCCGCACGGATAGAACGGACAGAAACAGAATGTACAATCCTGTCCTTCATAATGACAAGGATAATACGGACAGGCAGTATTACTACCAACAAGCGATTTACCTTTTACAGAATTAAGCCTGTGTTCCAGTTTTTGCTTGGCCCTGTCTCTACTTGTATTCGTCATGGCTTTTCCAATATTTTTAGCCAGCTTATCAGTTTCCTGATATGTTCTGACAGCGATTCTTAAAAAATCATGATCAAGAGAACAGAACGAACTGC
>NZ_JBKGYF010000026.1:0-18984 GCF_046546175.1 Methanohalobium sp.
TTCTGATACGTTACCTGGTTTCTGACTTGTTTCATTTGTTTCATTTGTTTCATTTATCTCTGAGTCAACCTCGTGAGCAGTTGCGAAAAGCAATGCACCACTAAAAACAACTATAATCAGCAGTATACCGATACCTTTGTATATGGATAAATCTGGCAAATATAATCCTCCTCTATCTTATTGAGGAACAATTTCGCAGGAGACTTGATAAAATTATTCTTTTTGTTAGGTAATCGCCTAACATCGTCTGAGGTCTTAAATTTATTTAAACAACCATGCAAGCAATACGCTTAATAAACAACCTTGATTATTAACCAGTATGGTGGGGAAAACTGCAGAGAATGATACCAGAAAACAAAAATTAGTTATCATAGGAGGGGGCGCTGTTGGGATGGCTGTTGCGACCCATGTTAAGCGCCATGGAAACTACAACATCAAAGTGTTATCAAAGGATTCACATACTGCCTACAGTCAGTGCGGAATGCCTTTTGTACTTGCCGGTGATATTGAAAATTTCAATAAACTCATAGTCAAAAACCTCCAGTTTTTCAAAGATATGGGTATAGATGTCCAGCTCAACGCGCAGGTGGATTCCGTAGACCTTAAAAATAAAACAGTTCATACCGGAAATGAAATATTGAGATACGATAAGCTTGTTATTGCTACAGGAAGTACACCGTTTATACCTGAAACCCTGCAACCGTTTACCACATATAACAATGTGTTCACACTTAGAACATTATCGGATGGAATGAAAATTCAGGAAAAATTAAAAACCGCAAAAAATCTGGTGGTTGTTGGTGCTGGTGGTGTAGGGGTAGAAGTCGCAGTAGCTGGTATGAAACAGGGGATCAACACAACCCTTATCAACAGAAGCAGCACCATTTTATCCCATAATCTTGATTCCGATATGGGAGAAGTTGTTCAGAATTACCTTGATTCAAAGGGTATCAATCTATTAACAGGCTACACACTGGTATCCATGAACGGTTCAAACAGTGCAGAATCAGTTACTATCAAAACAACTGTTACTGGAGAGGATATGGATATACCTGCTGAGGCTGTTATTATATCTACGGGTGTAAATCCTGAAATTTCACTTGCAAAAAACGCAGGTACCTCTGTAGGTGATAGTGGAGGTATCTTAGTTAATAACCAGCTACAGGTGAAACATAAAGATAGTTATCTTAGCGATGTATTTGCAGGCGGTGAATGTGCACAGGTTTATGACTTTGTTACTGGAAATCCCTTTATCAGCCAGCTTGCAAGTACTGCGAGAAGAATGGCATCTGTAATTGCCGACAATCTTCTGGGTATACCGACAACTTTTGGTCCAATTACAAATCCGTGGGTTGGTGTAATTAAAGATTATCAGGTAGGTAATGTGGGGCTGACAGAAAACACCGCACATAAGAATAATATAAAGATTACAACCGGTTCATCAACAGGAACTACAAGGGCAGGATATTATCCCGGTGGATGTAGCATTTACATCAAACTATTGTTCAATAAAGGATATCTTGTAGGAGCACAGGTCATCGGTGGAGAAGGTGTGAAAGAAAGAATCGATGGATTATCCTTTGCAATAAGGAAAAAAGCTACCATTTCTGACATGTTGAGAATGGAGACATGCTACACTCCACCAGTGTCTGAACTGGTAGACCCTATGATATATGCAATAAAAGATGCATATAAAAATATGGATGAGCAGGAACATGATTAAAATCGATGGATCATATGGTGAAGGTGGCGGTCAGATTGTCAGAACTGCTGTTGCTCTATCTGCTGCAACCGGTAAAAACATAAAAATTCACAGCATACGCAAAAACCGTCCAAATCCGGGACTCAAACATCAGCATGTAAAGACCCTTGAAACTGCTACCCGTGTATGTAATGCTGAAGTTACAGGAGTATCTTTAAATTCATCGAGTGTTGAATTCTTTCCAGGGGATATAAAAGGGAGTTGTTTCCGTGTCGATATCGGAACTGCCGGAAGTATCACACTGCTTTTGCAGTGTATCATGCCCCTAGTAACCCAGACTGCTGAAGATATACAGCTTGAAATTACAGGTGGTACAGATGTTGCCTGGTCTCCAACCATTGATTATCTTAAATATGTAACTGTTCCTGCCCTGTCAAAAATGAGGTTTTCGTGTGATATCAATACCATCAGACGCGGATATTATCCGGTGGGTATGGGGGTTGTACATGCAAACCTGAAACCAAGCAAACTTCACAAATTTGATTTTACAAGCTACAGACCCTCAATTTCTAAGATTTCCGGGATGTCCCACTGCTCAAATCTGCCTGAACACATTGCTCAGAGACAAAAAAAATCAGCATCCCAACATCTCAACACTCGAAATTTTGATTCTGACATTCTTACCGAAGTCCTAAATAATCCATCTACCGGTACAGGTATTACCCTTTGGAGAGGATTTTTTGGTAGTAGTGAACTGGGAAAAAGGGGTTTACCGGCTGAAAAAATTGGTAAAAAAGCTGCAGAAAACTTAACCATGGAATTAGAATCTGAAGCTACAGTGGATATACACCTGGCTGACCAGTTGATACCCTATATGGGACTTTTCCCTGGATGCTCTTATACTGTCAGAGAACTCACTAAGCACACGAAAACAAATATCTGGGTAACAGAACAGTTTCTTGATGTAAATTTTAAAATAATAAAGGAAAACAATCTGTTTTGGGTGTCTTCCTGTTAAATGCTTAATTATATTCATCCGAACTTGCAACAGTTAAATAATCCGATGGTACCTCTTCTGTCAGAACAATTTCATCTGTTGCAGACATAAACGATATCCCTTTATCCCGTGCAGCTTCTGCATCTATCCTAATTATAACTGGATTTTCTGTATGGATCTGTGCAGCGCTCCTTGCTTTATTAAAGGATGTACTGAGATGGACATACTGCTGATGGATTGGTTTAATGCCTTTTTCAAGAACCATGTCTGCTTCTTCCTGACTTATACCATAGTACAGATATGGAAGTTCGCATCCGGAATGGTCCAGGTCAACATCTACAGAATGTCCATAACATGCTCTTATGTATCCGTTATCAATTTCATATCTGTTTTTGACATCAGATTCAACAAGAGATATTAGTGATTCTTTAGTAACCCATTTATATCTTCGTTTTAAAGTATTACAGAAATGCTCTAGGTCTACCCATCCTCTGCCATCCATTTCAAGACCTGCAGCCTTTGGAAAATGTCTAAGAGATCCTGAAACGAATTTTCCCAAACGTTCTTCAGAGCGGTCGTCCATCACATACCTACCTCTTGTTTCGCACTCTGGACAGACTTCACCTCTGAAGTATCCATGTTCGTTACATTTGCGAATCATAGTACCTGATGAAAACAATATCATTTATTGTTAATATATCTTGCCAAAAAGAAAAATATAGGACGATTTTGTCCCTATATTTTATTTTTATCAAGACGAAAACTACTTTAAACTGTTCCATTTTTGTATTGGGACTATTGTATACTATTCAATAACATATTAAATTGATAGTTACTTTTAATAATCAATCCGTCACTGGTGTTACCATGAATGAAACTGAAGAAATCGATAGTATTTATGATAAACTTGAAAATACCATAAGCAGAGAAGATTTTCTATCCAAAGTCGATGAAAAAGTGGAACAAATGAGTGGCCTTTGTGATAAAAAAACAGCAGCTTTGCTTGTTGCCAATGATATGGGTGTTAGTGATACAGGAAATGATGTAGTTAAAATATCAGATATAAAACCGAACAACAATGTTCATTTTATTGCCAAAGTAGTATCTGTTTTTAATACCAAGAATTTTAACCGAAATGACGGCACCGAGGGAAAAGTCGGAAATCTAGTAGTCGCAGACGAAACCGGGTCCATCAGGCTAACACTGTGGGATGATAAAGCCGGTTTAATTGAATCTGAATATCTCGAGGTTGACCAGAACCTACAGATTAGCGGATACGCAAAAGAAGGGTACAGAGGTCTGGAAGTACATATTGGTCAATATGGTACAATCAATGAGTCAGATGAGCATGTAGACACATCAGCCAATTCCCTGAAAATTAAAAACATTGAAGACGGAACCGGAGATATCAATTTGCTGGGTAAAATATTGAATATCTGGGATGTAAAAACTTTTAAGAGAAAAGACGGTTCCCAAGGACGTGTCAGCAACCTGCAGATTGGAGATGACACCGGAAAAATCAAAGTCACACTATGGGACGATAAAGCAGACCTTGTGAAAGGAATTGATTATGACGACACTGTAGAAATAATCAATGGGTTTGCACGTACAAACAATTATAATCAGGAAGTAGAAATCCAGATTGGAAACCACGGATTACTAAAAAAGACAAATACTCCAGTAGATTATAAAGAAGTTTTCACTTCCATCGACGATATTGACGCATCTTCTAAAAAACCCTACTCAGTTGAAGGTGCTGTTTCAGGTATTGGTGATATAAAGGAATTCACAAAAAAAGACGGTTCAATTAATACAGTTGCAAATATTTATTTATCAGATGATACCGGTCGAATAAGGATAGCTTTCTGGGGAAAAAAAGCCAATTTAATAGACCAGATGGATATTGATACAAAAATACAGATTATAGATGCGTATTCGAAAACTGGTTTCCAGGATGACGTTGAATTAAGTGTAGGAAACAGAAGCAGGGTTATTATCTTATAACCCTCTTCAATCCGTAAATTTCGATTTCAAACGTTTTATTAACCCAGGTTTATTGCCTCTTGGTCTCAGGTGGTCTGTAAGCCGAAGTTTTTCATCTTGTTTCTGTTCCATTGTATTTATTTTATAAAACATTGAACTTATTTGATTTTCCTTGTTTTTAAGCTGGTTGTCCTTTTCTGCCAGCTGGTTATCCTTGTTTTGCAGTTGTAAATCTTTGTTACCAAGCAATTTGTAAAGCCTTTCTTTGTCCTTTTTTAGCTCTTGGATTCGTTCTTCATATAATGAGACATCTACATTATTATTTGTGTCCTCAGATTGTGAAGTTTGTAGATCTTTGATTTCTGGGCCATAAAAAAACTGTCTTAACGCCTCGGTAACACAGTAGGTTTGACTGTACTCTGATTTTTCAATTAAGTCTTTATATTCTTTGGGAATACTTGTATTAATTTTAACCTTTGACATACAGTTAAAATATTGTACACATATTATAAAAAAATAATAGTTTTGACCACATAGAAAAAATGTACGATGTGATGCCAGGAGAACATATAAAGATATGATTGGATAATATTTGATTCTGATATACATTATGTACCAGTTACAAACACAAAAATATATCAAACACTTATAAAGTATATCTTGATATATTAGCCCATAAAACACACAAACTGCTAATATGGTCGCAAATGGTTTGATACAAATTTGACCAAAAGTTTCCAGTTGATGACGGGAGGGGTAATGGAGAAAACGTGATTCAAAAAAATGGCTATTTACAAAAACCAGTTGATAGCGTGTGAAAAACGATGACAAAAAATAATTATCTCTATTGTCAAAAAACAGACTTAGAATGTATTCATCCACGTGGTGATTGTACACATTGTCCTGTGAACAATGCAGATGAATTAAACAGAAAGACCATTGAAAATGAAGAGTATAACGAAAAAGAACTGGAATCAGGAAACTCAAAACTGGAAAAAGAGGGCTACATTACAACCAGAAAGGAAGATGGATGTCTGAAAATCGCTTCGATAACAGAAAAAGGGAAAAATAAACTGCCAAATGACCTATTGGAAGAGTTGAGTACTGATTTGAATATTGATGAGATGTTATGTACACAGGCAGAAATACTCAGAAACAGTCCTGTCTTCTGGAAACGCATCCTGGAGCTTCTTAAATTCGGAGTGCTTAAAAAAGAAACAGTTGAAAATGTAAACGTACTGGCACTTATAGGATTCATTGGGATTTTTGATAGTTTAGAAACAACACTTACAGAGAATGAAAAGGCATTACTGGACTGGCAAATCGATGGATTTATAGATATGTGTATGAATTTTACACAATAATTTTTTTGAATTTGCCCATTTATAATTTTTTCGATTCATCCATTGCTACTTGTACATTGTAGGAGTTTTTTTATTCTGGCTTAAAAAAAACAGTAAAATAATAGTGCAACCCTTATGGATTACAAACATCTATAAATACCATCGTATAAATATTCTCTATTGGTGGGAATGAAATGTGGGCTGATACTAAACAATTCAATAAATGAAGTGATACCTATGGCTTTAAGGACTCAAAAAGACGTTGAATCCGGTAAAACGTACAAAGAACTCGAAGACGATTTGACAGTTCATGAAATCATGAACAGAAACGTATATACAATTGATATTGATTCGAGTGTGGTAGATGTTGCTCAGATTATGAGTAAGAACAATGTGGGCAGTATTATAGTTATGCGAAATAGCGACCCTGTTGGTATTATAACAGAAAGGGACATGGTAAAAAAAATACTGACAGGTGACATAAGACCTTCAAGAATAACTGCTGGGGAGATTATGTCTTCACCACTCATAACCACCAAACCCTCAACCAGTGTGATCGATGCTGCAGAATTGATGGTAAAGTCCAATATCAGAAGACTTATAGTAATGCAGAAAAACAAAATTGTGGGGTTCATTACAGATCGGGATATACTGACCATCTCATCAGGGCTTAACACAATTTTGAAAAATTTAATCGAAATGAACCAGGAACAATATTTCCCTGTAAACTCAGATACTGAGGTCGCCAGCGAACAAACCGAATTTTCCCAGAGTTTAGAGCAAGGGATTTGTGAATACTGCGGAACATTTTCAGAAAACCTCAAGCTGGTAAACGGTATGATGCTGTGTGAAAGCTGCCGTGATGAAGAGTATTAATGAAGATAAATAAACAATTAAAGATTATATTAATGATAGTTAAAAGGTGGATTACATGACTGTAGTAGAAGATATAATGGTAAAAGACCCGGTAAAAATAGGTGAAAATGACTACATAACTCATGCAAGACAGCTAATGCGAGATTATTTTTTGCGAAGTCTTCCGGTTGTTGATGATTACGATTCCAACCGTGTAACAGGCATCCTTACAGATCAGGATATCCTTAATGTTACATCCACCAAATCCAATTTAACTGTAAAGGGTTTTGAACGTGCCATCCCTACTATACTGCCTGAAATGGACATATTAAAAGTATCAAAACTGCTGATTGATGCAAAATTACACATATCACCGGTGATGCTATCAACCACTGACAAAAGACTTGCAGGAATTATAAGTAATCGTGACCTGCTGGAAAATATCAACCCTTCAAAAAGGTCACCAAAAACAGTAAGCGAAGTTATGACTGACAGGGTAAAAACATGTTATCCTGATGATGAGGTTTCAAAAATATGGAACAATATGCTGGACTGGGATTATACCGGCATACCGGTGGTTAACCGCAAAAACGAACCCATGGGCATGATTACCAGAAGAGATATAATAACATCAGGACACGCAAGAATTAATTCATCTGAAAAAAGTCTTAGGGTTGAAAAAATAATGTCTACACCAACCTATACGATAAATCCGGACACATACATCACAGAAGCCATAGACAAGGTGATTCACTACGATGTCGGAAGGTTAACTGTTGTTAACAACGATAAAGTAGTTGGAATTGTGGATAGAAATGACCTGCTGGAAGCATGTTTAAGGTGACTTCGATTCTTATTCAAACAACGCCTCCTTTATACATAAACCGTATGGTTTAGTCTGAAGAAACATTGAGCGGAAATAATTCAGGTGATTCCTTTGGATATAAAAGATAAAAGAAATAGAGCTTCAGAAAATAAAGTAAGAATGCAAGAAAAAATGCATGCACAGGATAAAGCAAAAACATCCAAGAAAAAGGATCCCCAGCTACATACAACCGATGGAATCCAAGAACTTGGACCTGTAGACTTTCAGGGACATGAAGCAGAACATGAAGGAGATATAATGGCTATTGCCAAAAGAGATGTTATTACCTTCCCTCCAACAACAACTATAATGGGCGCAATTAAAACGATGATGAAAAAAGGCTTTAGGCGTATTCCTGTTACAGACGCCGGTACCAATCGTCTTGAAGGTATTGTTACTTCAGTTGATATTATAAATTTCATGGGTGGTGGAGACAAAAACCTGCTTGTAGAGAATCATTACAATGGAAACCTTATGGCAGCAATAAATGCAGAAATACGTGAAATAATGGAAGATGATATCACATATCTACACGATACTGGCAGTATAAAGGATGCTCTTGACATTATGAACACCAAAAACATCGGTGGTCTGCCTATTGTAGACGATGATAACCGTGTTTGTGCAATCTGCACAGAGAGAGACTTATTACAGTTTATCGATGGAGTTTACACAAACAAAACTGTTGGAGAATATATGAGCAAAGATGTGATGAAAGTAAAATCCGACACATCCATCGAAGAAGCTGCAAAAATCATGATGAATGAAGGTTTTAGAAGGTTACCTGTGGTTAGGGATAGTATATTACTTGGGATTGTTACCGCAACAAATATAATGAATTACCTTGGAAGTGGAAAAGCCTTTGAAAAACTCATAACCGGTAATGTACATGAACCACTAAATGAACCCATAAGCTCATTAATTACAAAGGATGTTGTATGGACAACTTCTGATATAGACCTTGGGAAAGCCGCAGGGTTCATGCAGGAGAACAATGTAGGTTCTTTACCGGTAATTGACAATGGTAAATTCATAGGAATCATCACAGAACGCGATTTCCTGAAAGCCATTACTGAATAAAAATTGATTTTAAAACAAAAACAAATGAGGGAAAAGATGAATGTAGAAGACATCATGAGTTCACCGGTTTATGTGATAAAACCTAATGATACTGTAGCCCACGCAAGAAATCTGATGCTAAAACACAAAATCAATACACTTGTAGTTGCCGATGATGAAGAACAATTAGTGGGTATTGTTACAATATCTGATTTGAGCAGGAAAAAGGCTCAATCAGGACCCATGTGGAAGAAAAGACCAGTGGATGATGTATTAATCAATAGAGTAATAACCGAATCACCATTAACAATTTATCCAAGTGCATCGATTGCACAAGCTACTAACATGTTGCTTGAGAATGACATAAGCAGTCTTCCTGTCATGAACAAAAAATTGGTAGGCATAATTACAAGAACGGACATTGTCAAACATATTGCTGAAAATGAACCACTGGATGGTAAAGTTTCTGACTGGATGACCAGAAATCCGATGTTTGTTCACAGACACCACACAATAAACCATGTTATTGACGAAATGAACAAGAACAACATACATAAACTCCTCGTAGCAAATGATGTTGAAGAAACCGTGGGTATGATATCAACCAGAGATCTGGCACTTAATGCCATTACAGACAATGAAGGAAAAATTGCATCCAAAGAAATAAAAATGGCTCGAAAACCCAATACAGCAGGTCAGAAGGTATACCGGGATGTAGAAAAGGTTTCAATTGTAGCAGAAGATATCATGACAACAAAACTACACTTTATAAACAGCGATGATTCTATCAGTAATGCCGCAAAAATTATGATTGATGAAAATGTTCAGGGCTTACCTGTTAAAGAAAGTGAAGATATAGTTGGATTAATTAGCAGAAGTGATATACTAAGAGCTATACAGGACCAGAAACCTGAATAATTAATAACCAAATAATAAAGTTTACACCTAAAATAGATTAAGAGGTCTCAGATATGCAAGTTAAAGACATAATGGTGGAACCACCTACCATCGATAAATCTGATACGACGTCCCACGCACTTGATGTCATGGAGAAAAAAAACACACGCAGGTTGCTCGTAACCCATGATGATAAGATTATGGGTATATTAACCATGAGAAACCTCACAGAAGAGCTTGGAACACGGAAAAAAGGTAACAAACCTGCATCCTCATTACATGTCGCCACTGCTGTTTCTGATGGATATATCAAAGTTTTGTCTGATACTGATATTAAAGACGCTGTGACTTTGATGAAAAACAAGGGCAAAGTAATAGTGGTTATGGATAACGATGACATTCTTGGATGGATTACACCGGAGGTAATATTGAAAAATTATTACTTTGATGGTTATGCAGGAGAAATAATGCAAAAGAATCCACTGAAAGCAAACCCCGGTGAACGTGTGATTCATATTAGACATCAGATGCTTGAAAATGATATTGGAAGAGTGCCTATCGTCGAGGACGGAAAAATTGTGGGAATTGTTACAGAAAAAGATATTGCAAAATCCATGCGTGCATTCCGTGACCTTGTTTCTGATAACAAACAGGATTCCAGAATACGAAACTTAATCATTGAAGATATAATGACAAGAGGTGTCAAAACCGTTTATACAAACACGCCTACATCAGATGTTGTCAGAATGATGATTGAAGAAAACATCGGAGGAGTACCTGTAATCAACCTTGAAGACGAACTGGTGGGTATCATTACAAGAAGAAACATTATAGAAGGATTAGCTGACTGAATTTGAATAAAATTTAAAAATGCAAATATGAGTGATGAATCCACGATTAAACTTGATATAGATGGTGCGGCAGAATTTCTTAATCTGCCCCCATCAAAGATCAAAAAACTGTTGTCCAAAAGAAGGATTTTGCAAAACTGGGGTAAATATCAACATCTATTCAGATTTGATAAAAAGGTATCCAAAATCGATAGTGGAACTGTCTTGTATCAAAACAACGAATACTTTGAATTAATAAGAGGTTTCCCCAAAATAAAAAGAGCAATGGCTGTTGAACCTGCTGTAAAAAGCCATTTTTCGGATATCGATACTGTTGCTGTTGAAGAAAAAATGAACGGTTACAATGTAAGGGTAGCAAGTATCGATGGTAATGTTACTGCATTTACTCGTAGTGGTATTGTCTGTCCCTATTCCACAGAACGTGCAAAATATTTGATCGGACATGATTTTTTCAATGATTACCCAGAACTTGTTCTTTACGGAGAAATGGTTGGTCCGGATAACCCTTATGTTCCTAAAAACATCTACAATATCGAATCCCTTGATTTTTTTATATTCGATATAAGATACAAGAATACAGGGAAACCTCTACCAGTGCATGAGCGAAGAAAACTCATAGATAAATACGGATTTAGGCAGGTAAAACTCTTTGGGGAATATCGTATCGATAACGCTCCTGAGAAAATCATAGAGATTATCAAGAAAATAGGAAAACAGGAGCATGAAGGCGTGGTTATCAAGGACCCACATATGCAAATAAATGCAATAAAATACACGAGTTCTGAAAGTAACTGTGCAGACCTTAGAGAAGGATTCAAATTTTACAACGATTTTGGAAGAGACTATTTTTTCTCAAGAGTAATCCGTGAAAGTTTCCAGTCGGTAGAATGGGGAGAAAACGAAGAAGATTTCCAAAAACGCTGTTTACAGCTTGGTAGAAGCATCCTTGAACCAATGAGCAGGACCATAAAAAAGGTTTCAGAAGGAAAAGAGATTCACGAAGATGTACATATCCGTGTTAGTGAACCTGAAACAATCTATGAATTTGAAAGGCATCTTAAACGTATGGGGATAGATGCGATATTTGGTACTCCTCAACAGACAGAAAACATGTATCTGGTTAAAATCAGAAAGCTGAACCAGAGTACCAATGACAAAACAAAAGCAATCTGGAATGGTAGTTTGTGGAAAAGTTAAAATATTATTCTGGATGTAGGGCAAAGGCATGACGAATGTAGCAATCATTGGAAGTCAGCAGAGCGGAAGAACCAGCCTTGCATCACATCTGGGAAAAAAGGAAAGTGAGTCGGATATTACCAAATACGAGTATTCCAAAGGAGGGAGAGTACTCACAACCATAGATGTAAACGGGTACCCGGAATCCATAAAACCATTTGTGACAGCCCTCAACCTTTCAGATATTGCTCTGGTCTGCATACCCCCTGAAGGACTCAACGCAACTATAGGAGAGTGCATAATTGCACTGGACCTCATGAAATATCGACACGGGATTTTCGTTTTAACAAAATCAGACACTACTTATCCTTATGCAGTTGATGAGTTAAAAGGAAAAATCAAGAAAGTTACAACAGGTACAAATCTTGAAAATTGGTACTGCATTTCAATATCCACATCTTCATTTGAAGGCATGGATGAAATCAGGGATATGATATTTGATATGGGTGATACCATAACAGAAGAAAAAAAGGAACTTGATGATGAAACACCAAGAGTTGTAGTAGACCAGGTTTTCAATGTTACTGGTATCGGATGTGTGGCTCTTGGATCGGTGTCACAGGGTACCATACATACAAAGGATAAAATGTATATGTATCCTTTAAACAAACCACTAGAAATACGTTCAATACAGATGCATGATGAAGATAAAAAAAGTGTCGGATCTGGTTCGCGCGTAGGATTGGCCTTAAAACATGTTCAATCAAAGGATATTGACAGAGGATTTATAATATCCAACAATGAGACTGTTGCCACTGATTTTGTTCTAAACTGCACTCTTACCCAGCTAACAGACGGTTTTGCTGTAGGAGATGTTTTGCACCTGTTTACAGGTCTCCAGTCCGCCCCTGTAAGGGTTGAGAAAATAACCACAAACGGCAACAATATGGAACAGGCGAAACCCGGGAATGAGTACTTGGTAGATTTTTCAGGTACAAAAGAAATTGCCTACAATAAACCTGACCGGTTCATAATAGCCAATCTAAACAATGATAAACAAAGATTTGTAGGTTATGGATTTATAAAAGAGTAAAATAATTCATCGCTTTTTTGTAAATGGTTTAAACCCTTTTACATTTTCAGGTTTGTCAAGTTTTTCAGGTTTTGAAAGAAAATCAGGCAAATCCAGCATGGTTGGTTTCTGAGCCGGTGTATGGATACATTCATAATTGTTGTTATATTCACAACCAAACCCACTTTCAAAATAAGTTTTTGTCTCCTGAGTAGATTCTAGGCCAGGCGAACCCTGTGATGTTTTTGCTCCATCTTCAGACCCTTTTTCCTCTCTAGACAAACTGGCATATAGATTCCGTTCTTTCTCCTGAGATCCGTCTCTTTTTCCTTTAACATAATACCGATGTACATATTCATCCAAGTTATACATTTTAGAGAGTGAATATAATTTGGAATACTTTTCTGTAACCCATCCCAGTTCAGAATGTTTATTGTAACCTACCTCAAAACCAAGATCATAAACTTTTTTCAGGATTTCCGTTTTCTGGGATTTTCCGGTGTTAAAGGATTTTCTGTTATCTCCACTTTTTTTGAAAAAATCTATCATATCAAACCCCTGTCAGTTCAACTGATTGGCAATTTTTAGACCTTTTTCAGTGAATTCAAGATTGCGCATATCACAATCATGCTTGGTTCCCCGCATCTTTATAATCTGTAAAGCCCTTGTCATTGTTTTCTGATAAAGGAAATTATGCAGGAAAATGACCCCATGGGACGAGAACTGCTCTGTGGTATAGGATGTAGGGTCTACCATTTCTGACAGCAGTACTGTTGTGCATCCAAGGTTTTTTAAACTCCTTATAAATCGGCTCATCTCTTTTTCTTCCAGTGAACGGTCTTTGGTTGTAAAACGTATGGCTGAAACTGAATCAATTACCAACCTTTTGACATTGTATTCCATAACATAGGCGGTAATTTGTTTAAATACAAGATTTGGAGATGGGGCTTCTGACTCTATCGGAGCACATCCAACCTCGTAATTTGGTGATATTACCTCATTCATTTCATCTGTATACCCATATTCTATCCTTGGACCAAGATCTGCAAAAAGGAGTTTTTTCTTTTTAATAAGAGATGGGATACCAAGTTTATAGTTTGACATATCATCAATAACATTTTGAGGACTCTCATTCAATGTTATGTATAAACCAATTTCACCATTCACAGCGCCATGTGTTAAAAATTGGACTCCAAAAGTTGTTTTTCCACTGCCTGGTGGTCCACTTAACAGATAAACCCTCTCTGAGAGCAGACCCCCTTGAGTTAGTTCATCAAATCCTGGTATACCTGTCTGTATTCTTGTAACCATGACAGCAACCTCACATTAAAGCACATATTAATATAATAATATGCGTACAAAAGATATTTTAATCCATCGATATATTTTTAATTTGATACAAATAATAGTATTAACAAAAATTTATAAATTTGAATACAGTTTAAAATAGTATTAAATTGAGTTACTGAGGGTGAATGTAGAATATGGATAGTTCTTTTGATAAAACCTTAAACGACGAAGATACATCTGGTGAAAGATTTTGTACCCAAAAATCCGATGTTTTCTGGTCCATAAAACTGTTTATGCTATCTGTTATTTTTACCTTTTTACTGGGATTTGGGATCTATCTGGTTATGAATTTTTTTTCAGATCCTGAAACTGTGAACAATGCCGTTTCCACAGCATCAAGTACTGCTGTCAAAAAAGTCGAGGTCAGTTCCAGATACATCAGCCTTATGTGGTCGATTTTTATTTTCAATACCATTGCTGCGTTTACTGCATCATTTGGTACAGGATTATTTGTCTACATACACCATGTGCTGATTGGTGACCTGAAACACCGGACCAGGCATCAGAAATATTTGAATGTTTCCATCAAAACAGAACATATGTTTAAACAATTTTTCAGAAAAATACACTACATCACCGCAAAAACAGATTTGGGTCAAAAGCAGACAAGAGATACTATCCAAGATCCTAAATATTCAATATGGCATTACAGCGGATTTACCAGACAAGATTACCAGAAAATTGCCCAAATACTCCCTCATACTATACCTGTAATAATAATTGTTGTCAATGGTATGTTGATTGGGTTGCTTCTGTCCTATTTTATTTTTAATGGAATACTGGAGGGATACGAAGTTATGGGATTGAAAGGAGTTGTCATGGGCAGCATCTATTCATTTTCTTATTGTATTTCTGCAATTTTACCCCATGGCATACTGGAACTTCCTGCACTACTTCTGACAGCAGCTATCGGACACAGGTTTGCAAAGGTACAATCCAACCTAGTTTATGATAAAAGACTATTTTTTGGAAGTGACATTAAAAACATAAACCAGAGTCTTGAATATGTAGATTCCATCACAGGGGTTTATCTAAAATCAAAACCCCTGTGGCATTTATTTATTCCAGTAACAGTTATGCTACTTGTTGCTGCCTATATAGAAGTCTACATAACTCCTGAATTTATAGAAATTGTCATGGATACCATGGATAATGTAATATTGAAACTTAATTGATTCAACAATTACTTTTAAAGTTTGCTATCCCTTTAGCAACATTGGTGAGCAGACGGCTTGCTATTTCCTGGGTTGGCCATGATCCAAGACCACAATCCGGTCCAGCATATTTGACGCGGTCACCAAACATATTGCAGGCTTTTTCAAGTCTTTTTGTTATAGTCTCAGGGGTCTCTATATCAGTGATGATTTCTTCAAACCTGTCCATATCCTTCCATACATTGATATTGTACTTTTCATTGAGTATAGCGGCAAGATTGAACACATCAGTACGTGCAACTCCGACTCTCAGGTATGAATCTGTATCTTCCAGTAGCTTTTTATCAATAAGTTCCAGATAATCAGGGTTCGCGGCTGATTCCACACCTATAACGTTTATTGAAGGTGTTCTGGCTGCTAGATGATAGTGGATAGGCGAATGAAGATGGATTTCTACATCTGCTCCCAGTTTTCTTGCTGATTGTGACGCAGTGGTTAATGCTTCAATAATCTCGGAATCACTAAACATTATCTGTGGATTGATTCCTATACTTGGCTCATCGATGGATATTGTCTTGACATAGAAATTTTCCGCTGATTCGATTGCTTTTTTGGCAAATCTATCAACACTAACTGCCAACAAATTCAATATATCGGTATATTCGGTACTTCCAAATTCTTTAAGATATAACTCCAATGGTCCTGTAATACATACCCTGATACCGAGTTTTTCTCCGTTTTCCTCTCTGTATTTTTTGGCTGCAGGTTCAATTGCCTCAAGTTCCATTATCCTTGCACAATCTTCCTTGACATCGTATGGTCCATTGAAACATTCGGGGTCGTTGATTATGGACAAGAACTGTTGATTCATATCCTGAAACTGGGGATAATTGGGAACCTGTACTCCTGCATCGATTTTTTTCTGAAAAGTATCATTGATAACATAAAATAATTTTTCGTCTTCTTCCCGAGTGGAAAAAGCATGAGCTAACCATTCCTTTGTTACCCCTTCTGGTAACGGGTAACTGCCGATTTCATCAAAAATTATCTCAGTCATGAACAATAACTTATTTTAGATAATATTTATAATTTTGGCGTGGTTTTGCAGATTCGTTACAAAAAGTCTGTCTTAAAAATAATTACTTAAACCAGTATATATATATCATTGAAATATTCACAATAAACTAGGTCAAAACACCATGAATCTAAGAGATAGACTTATTGATTGTCTGGAAAGAAGAGAAGTGGATAAAGTTCCTGCCCTATCGGTCACCCAGACAGCAACTGTTGAACTCATGAGAATGACAGGGGCAGAATGGCCGGAAGCCCACAGTGACCCTGAAAAAATGGTAAAACTGGCACTTTCAGGGCATGAAATTGCAGGTCTGGAAGGGGTCAGGTACCCGTTCTGTCTTACCATCCTTGCTGAAGCCCTGGGATGTGAAATTAATATGGGGGCAATGGACATCCAGCCTTCGATAGCATCTAACCCTTATTCTGGTACTTCTGAAATACCGGAAGTTCCTGATGACCTTGTGGACAGGGGCAGAATACCTGTCATGTTAGAAGTAACTGAACTGCTCAAAAAAGAAGTTGTAGGAAATGTTCCGATTATAGCCGGGCTGGTTGGTCCAGCAACTCTCACCGCCCATTTGATGGGAACATCCAATTTTTTGATAGGGTTTCTCAAAAACCCCGAATATGTGAAAAAATTCCTGGATTTCAGTACAGAGGTATGTATCAAGCATGCTAACAACCTTCTTGAACACGGTGCTGACGTGGTATGTATTCCCGATGGTATTGCAGGTCCTGATCTGATTGATCCTGACATGTTTGAAAGTTTCATAAAACCGAAATATCAGAAATTCTGCAGGGATGTCAAAGGAATTAAAATATCCCATATGTGTGGTGATATTGATGCTATACTGGAACCACTGTCAAGATGTGGTTTTGAAGGGATAAGTGTTGAAGAGAAAATAACCAACCTCCGAGCTGCAAAGGAAATCCTTGGTGGAAGGTCAAAACTTATAGGTAATGTTTCAGCTTCAGGTACCATGTTAATGCACAGTTATGATGATGTGAAAATTGAGGCAAGAGGATGTCTGGAAGAAGGAGTAGATGTACTGGCTCCTGGATGTGGTATCGCACCCGATACACCGTTGAAAAACATAAAGTCACTGGTGGACGCTAGAGATGAGTACTACCAGAAAGGATAACAATGGATGAAATAACACCAAGAGAAAGAATGTTTAGGGTAATGGATGGAAAAACCGTTGATAAAACTCCTGTAGGGTCATTTACCAGCATGGCTCCTGTTGACCTGATGAATCTGTCAGGTTCATCAAGACCTGAAGCTGACACTAACCCCGAAAAAATGGCAACATTGGCAATATCAGCCTACAAATTTGCTGGTTTTGAAACGGTAAGGTATCCGTTTGATATGGTTACTCTGGGCGAAGCCATAGGATGTGAAATCGATATAGGTACAAAAGAAAGAACACCATCCATAACCGATGAATTATCTAAAGAGTCAATTGAGAAACTTGAAGTTCCCAATAATCTTCTTGAGAAGGGACGGATACCGACGATACTGGAAGCTTCCAGAATCATCAAGGAAGAAGTTGGAGATGAACTTCCTACTATTGTAGGAGTTGAAGGGCCTATTGACCTGGCATCTAATATCGCAGGTATAAAAACTTTCATGAAATGGCTGCTTAAAGACCGTGCAAGAGTTGAAAAACTACTGGATATATGTACTGATGTTTGTATTGAATATGCAAACGCATGCCTTAAAAATGGTGCTGATGCGATTTGTATTGCAGAAGCTGTTGCTTCACCGGATTTACTTCCTCCATATGATTTCGAAAATCTCCTAAAACCTAGATACACAAAAACTGCGAAAAAACTTGATGGATACTGTGTGCTTCATGTTTGCGGAAAAACGGATAAAGTTGTTCCTCATATGGTAGAGTGCGGATTTAATGGAATCGTTATTGAAGAGAATATCCAAGATTTGAAAACGGCAGTAGATACAGCACATAAAAATAATAATATCGTTATCGGGAATGTATCCACTTCAGAGACACTGTTTAACGGAACCCCTGAACAGGTAAAATCAGAAGCTTTTAACAGTCTGAAAAATGGAGTTGATGTACTGGCTCCCGGATGTGGTATTGCTCCGGAATCACCACTTGATAACCTGAAAGCTTTGGTTCAGGCTCGAAACGAATACTGTGAACTCTGAGTGATGCAGAGAAAGTTATATCAACATGACAGTAGTATTTCTTTAATAGGGGAATATTACAACCTTATGGGGAAAATCATACTTACCACAATTTGCATAATGACATTAATAATAATAATAATTATTTCGGAATGCCTATCATCCACACCTCCCGATACTCCTGGTAATGAAATAGATGATAATCAGACTGAAACCAGAAACTACCAGGGTGTTGAGCTCACTCCAATTGACCAGCAGCAAACTAGAGATATAAAAGGTATTCCTAATATCAATATAGATTCCTACAGGCTTCAAATAAACTGACTTGTAGAAAATCCGGCTCTGTAGAAAACCTTTATGATAATTAAAATGTCATAATTTACTATAGACCTGTGGATGTTATACAGGATCAGTTTTGTTTTAACTTCTTTTACTTGATTTCTGTATTTTCTTGCTT
>NZ_JBKGYF010000027.1:0-18980 GCF_046546175.1 Methanohalobium sp.
GTGTAATGGCACGAACTGATACCTACAAACCAGTTGTAATACCAGAGAGTAACCTATCACTAGGTCAATGGTGCGATATTGAAATCACTGATACAACCTCTGGATATTTCCTGGGAAAAGTGATAGATTAAAAATTATTTTCAACTTTTAAACCTTCAGTATTTTGATTTCTCAGTGTTTCGATTTCAAGAGATTCTTCTGTAAACATCACAACATCTCCTGCTATACATAACAAACCACCAACGAATTCGGTCCACTCTGGTGTAGAACCAAGGAATAAGAACAGGAATATAATTGACATCAAACCGTACAGATTTGCAACACCCTATTCACGTCCAACTCCATGATGCAGTCTTGAAATAGTAAAAATGAGCGAAATTTTAAGTTTAGGTTAAAGGGAGCGTAAATACTGTAATAAAGCGTTGAAAATTTTAACGGCTTTATAATATTTAACGCTAGAAAAATAACAGCATCATTTATTATATATATCTATAGTACATAGTAAGGGATTAGAAAGCAGACGTAGAGAATGTGGGAAAAACTCTACACCTGTTTAACGTAGTGGACGAGCGTACTTAATGGTTGAGTGGAGTTCAACCAAGGGGAAACGTGTGGTTTAAAGTAGTCAAAGACTCTCACTTGCCCAATCTGTGTCGATGGGGGTTATCACAGGTTGGGTAGGTAATCATCATCCATACATTCATTGATATTGCGGGTTCACACTCAACTAACTAAATACACCATATTCTATATACGTTTTCTGATTTTGTCGGCATTTATAATCAGTGGGGTTTAAATCATAATATTTTTTGATTATCTTACCTTGATGAAGAAAGGCTTGAAATTCATCACTTTATATTGATATTTTACTTTTGTTAAAAAATAATCCATAAAGTTTAATATATTAATTGACTAATTAGGAAAAGGGAGTGTAACCTGTGAGTGGTGAATCTTATATCAATACAATAAAAAAGGGTCATAAATTCAGGGATTGGCTGGTTGGAGTACTTGATGACAGTATAAGGGATAATAACTGCAGGATTAATGTTTATAAAATCAATTCGGCATCCCACACAGTCTGTAGATATGAATTTGTAGATGAAGGATTCAGTGTAATGGCAAAATTTCTTGCCGAACCAAAAGGGGAGACAAAAGAATATGATCCCTGTGATGTAATGATAGATGAGTATAACAACCTAAAAAAAGTTGACAAAATCATCAACACATCAAAACCAATTGCAGTAAACAGGAAATTTAACTGCGCTCTTGTGACTGAATATATTTCCGGAACATCCCTTATGTGGTACATGGACCATGAAAACCATCTCAATAACCGGTTATCAGATGTTGCGGCTCTTCTCAGGAAACTTCATGATAATACAAAAACCGATTTTTACGATAAAGAAAATGAATTTAATGATTTCCACTGGAATCTGGATTTTCTCAACCTTGATCATTACACAAGGAACAAATTCAATAAGTTGTTGGGGATATGGTGGCACAGTACACTGGTTGATGAAAAACATAGTTATTTTATACACCGGGATGTAACCCCTCTAAATTATATATTCCAGGATAACAAAGTTTATGCTATAGATTTTGAAAGTTCGGGTTACAGGAACCGTATCCATGACCTTGGAGTACTGTGTGCCGAACTTAAAAACCACTTTGCATTGAAAGGTTCTGATTACAGGGCTGAACCGTATATCAGACATTTCCTATGGAACTACAGCAGAGATGAAAATGAATTCCGTGATATCACAGCTACACTTCCTTTCTATATGGCTTATGGATGGTTGAGGATTGCCAGACTGAAATGGCATCCGGGTTACTATGATTATCTGTTGAAGGAGGCAAAGGCTTGTTTAAACGCGGTAAAGTAAAAGGGGTGATTTTTGACTGTTACATGACACTTATAGATGTTGTTAATGATGAGGAATCATTGGAAACCTATGATATAATAAGAAGATGGCTTCGCTATTACGGAGTAGATATCTCACCTGAAAAACTGAAGAATGAATATAAAGCC
Organism: Methanohalobium sp.; assembly: GCF_046546175.1. Lineage (NCBI taxonomy): Archaea > Methanobacteriati > Methanobacteriota > Methanomicrobia > Methanosarcinales > Methanosarcinaceae > Methanohalobium > Methanohalobium sp. Next base: position 2,030 of record NZ_JBKGYF010000027.1, read on the forward strand.
AAGATTAAAGAAGCATTTGATAGTAGTGAACTGGAATATCCTGAGATAAAAGTTGAAAATATTTTTTCTGACATCTGTTTTGAAAATGCAATATGGGACTTAGATGAAAAAATACTGGGAATAGAAACCGCCCGTATGTTCCGGGCTGCATCAGTAAAAAAGCTTGAGGTTTATCAGGAGTCACTGGAACTACTTGAGGTTTTTGCAGATTATCCAAAATGTCTAGTATCAAACTCTCAACGGGTTTTTTCAGAAATGGAAGTGAAATATCTGGGATTGCACAAATATTTTGATTATGTGATATTCTCATCAGATTATGGATACAAAAAACCGGACCATCATCTGTTCGAAATTGCTCAGAAACGTTTGGGTTTGAATGCAGAAGAAATATTGTATATAGGGATATAGTTGAAGAAGATGTTGAACCTCCAAAAAAACTCGGGATGAGAGCTATACATATTGCAGAAGCTTGGAAATTAACTTCTACGTTTAAACCCCTATTTTAATTTGATTTTACTTTATTTACTATTAAAATCATCATCGATAATTATCTTCTCAGGTTCGATGATTTCTTTTGGAATCCATACACCTTGATAATATGCATCCAGCATCAAATATTCATCCTCGATTTCATTAAGAACGATAGATACTTCTTTGAGTTCTATACCTCTGTTTTCCAGATAGTCAGATGGTATCTTGAACTGGAACTCATACTCAGGTGTTCTTTCTATCACTACTCGTTTGTAATCAGCATATTCTTGCAATTTCACACTCCCAAACGATGCATACATTCTGGTATATATAAATCTGTTTCTGTATATACAGTAATCTATTAATATATTAACTTTTTTAATTTAATATTTGGACCTATGGGGTGATGGATATTGTAATCGCTTAGATGCCACATAGTATTTTTCATGACACGGCAGATTTAAAATTTTCAATCCATTGGTGCGGACAAACGTTCGGGATTTATCCGGATGATCTGGTCATCCATTTCTGCAGGTACTCCCCGACCGTCACGATTACTGGTGAATATGTACAGGAAATTATCAGGACCAACGGCCACTCCTCTCAATCTCCCGAAATTTCTCTCTATATGACGTTTCAGTTCTATACTGTTGTCCTCTTCTATTTCAGCCTCATACAGACTCTGACTTCTCAACCCTGAATAATATATAGAACCATTCAAATAAGCAGCACCTGAAGGGGCCCATGTTTGGTTTCCGCTGTGGATTACAGGTGTTTCAAGTCCGGTAGCGGTATCATCGCCCCGAATTTCAGGCCAGCCGTAGTTGTTACCCGGTTTTATTAGATTTAGTTCATCGGTTGCTGAGGAACCGTGTTCTGTAGACCACAATCTGTTCTGATCGTCCCATGCAAGACCCTGTGGATTTCGGTGGCCTAGGGAATATACCGGGGAATCCGGGAACGGGTTGTTCTCGGGGATAGTTCCATCGTCTTCCAATCGAAGTATCTTCCCAGCCAGTGACCCTTGCTTTTGTGCAAGATTGCTGTTTGCTGAATCACCTGTTGTTATGTAGAGGTATTCATCAGGACCGAATTTTATTCTTCCACCGTTATGTATGAAACCACTAGGGATGTTATCTATTATGGTTGTTCTGTTTACAAGGCCATAGTTATTTTTTTCAAATCTCACTACCTTGTTTACCAGACCACCACCATTCTGATATGTATAATATACGTAAACCCAGTGATTGCTACTATAATCGGGGTGAAGCGTTATACCCAGCAGTCCACCTTCACCTCTATGAACAACTTCATCGATTGCCAGCAGAGGTTCCTGCAGAAGCCCCTTATCTACATCAACAATCCGTATTTTTCTGGGTCTTTCTGTAAATATAATACTGCCATCAGGCAAAAAATCAAGTGACTAGGGTATTACAAGATTGGTAGCTACAGAGGTTGCAAGTGGTGCATTGTTTTTCCCAGTCTCGACTTCTGACAGGTTGTATAATGTTAATGAATTGTCTTGACGTTCTGAGTTAAAATTGCTCCATACAAAAGCTGCAAATACGCTAATTATGACAACCACTGCAATTATAAACATGGATTTTTTCTTTGATACTATTAACACTCCCTTATAAATCCAAAAGAGTCCAATGTTATAAGTCTAACCAGTGGATTCATTTTTCTTCGCTTTCCTGTGACCTTGAAATGATTTTCTTGTTGTATGTATTAATAATGTCACTTCGGGTAATCAATCCCAGAAGTTCAGTTTCATCATCTCTTGATACAACAGGCAAACGTCCTATATCCAGTTTTGCAAGACGATTGAGTACGGTATCCAGGGTTTCGTCAGGATAGGCTACAGCTACGTTTTTGTGCATTATTTCAGATATTCTCTGATTAACTTCACCGTACTTGACCTTTTCACGCAAATCCTGCAGTGTTACAATACCGCGCAGTTTACGGTTCAAATCAAGTACTGGGAATCCTCCATGTTTGCTTGATTGCATCATATGTATGAGGGTTCCTACAGTGTTATCTTCCAGTACAGATTGCACTTCTTTTACCATTGCATCTTCTACAAGCATGGATTTCATAACATCAACCTGTTGACCACCTCTTATTTTCAGGCCTCGGCGTCTTAAACCTTCAGTATATAACGATTCAAGATGAAGTGAACTTGGAATTGCATTACTGATGACACATGCAAACATAAGTGGAAGTATGAGATGGTAATCTCTTGTGAGTTCGAAGAGGATAAGCATACCTGTCAGTGGAGCGTGTAAGGTACCCGCAAAGACTGCTCCCATTCCTACCAGTGCGTATGCACCTGCCTCTGCTGTCATATCGGGAAACATTCCATTGACGAGATTTCCATATACACCGCCGAGCATAGCACCAGTGAAAAGAGCAGGTACAATTGAACCACCAGAGCCACCAGAACCAAGTGTCAAAGAAAAAGCAACAATTTTGAGTATCAGTAGAATTAACATGAGTTTAATTGTGAATTCATTGGCCAGAACCCCTTTTATAACTTCATATCCCACACCAAAAATCTGCGGGTAAAATAATCCTATAAATCCAACACCCAGACCACCCAGTGCAGGTTTGGATATAGGATGTATGGGAAGTTTATGGAACGTATCATAGAAAAGATACATAGACCTGATTAGCAGTATGGATACAACACCTGCTAGCAGACCCAGTATAAGGTACAAAAACAGTTCTTTAACAGGGCTTACCAATTTAAAATATGAAACTTCTATCGGCATAACTCCAAATATCATGTTGGAGACAAGGTTTGAAAAAACAGCAGCAACAACAATAGGAATGAATGTATTCGTTTTCAGCTCTCCGAATATAACTTCTACAACAAAAACAACACCTGCAAGGGGTGCATTGAAAGCGGCAGCAATCCCACCGGATGCACCACATCCAATAAGTATTTTGGACCTCTCACGGTTTGTTTTTAATATATGTGCAATGTAAGAACCAATACCTGAACCGGCCAGTACACCGGGTGCTTCTTTACCCACTGAACCACCCGAACTTATAGATATTAGAGATGTCAATACTTCTAAAAATGCGTATTTATGTCGGATTTTACCGTCATGAAGGGCTGCTGATTCAATAACCTCTTCAACATCACAGCGCCTTGAATTTATAAACATATAACTGACAAGTCCAACCAGTAATCCACCAATTGCAGGAACTAGGATTATAAAATAAGGGGGATATTGGGAAACAGTACCAAAAAAGAAATCAGTAAAGTTTTCTATCAAATGGTCGTACAAAACGATGGCTGACCCTGTAATGATGCCTACTATTATTGCAAGGGTGTTCGAAACGACAGACTCATTCTGAAACCATTGATAAATATAATTTTTCATTATACTGGTAAGAGAATTATCCTGCAAGTGGGGTCATCTCTTAGGGTTAATAGTAATCAATGCTAAAATACATGGTACAGTTATCTGATTTCAGGGGTTATTTCATCAAATCAAGAATGTCACAGATTTTTTCAATTGTATCGTTTGCGGTTTTCATACCAGTTTCATCCGAATCGATAGGTTTTTGCAGTGTACCTCCAAAATGGTTGTTGTCTCCTGTTACGATCATACCGTGTATATGCATCCAGTCGTGAATAGTTTGCAAGGTTTTTTCCTGGCCGCCGTTATTTGAACCGCCTATTGCTAGGGCTCCACCGGATTTATTTTTCAACTGGAATCCCTGTCTTCTGAGCAAAACGCTTCTGTCAAAAAGAGATTTAATCTGTGCGGTTACAGATCCAAAATATACTGGTGAAGATACTATAATACCGTCAGCATCTTTTAATTTTTGATACACTTGGTCCATGTCGTCATCTATTGGACATGGTTCTCCATTTTTACAGACACCACAGGCCTTACAGGGTTCTACTTTTAACGAGGATATAAAAATTTTATCGATTTCAAAACGCCGGTTTTTTGCAGTTTCCAGACATAGGTTAATAATCTTTTCATTGTTACCGTTTTTGTTCGGACTTCCTGAAATACCTAATATTTTCATGGGACCATCACCATAAACATTGAATTTCTGTTATGATTCCAATTAAGTAATGTTCTTATCCCTTAAACTTATCTATAATCAAATGTTAAACTAATTCATAGGTGATTAAGTAAAAATATGCTGGAAAAGATGTTTAATGCAAGTTCAGTGGCAGTTATAGGAGCATCACGTAAAGAGGGAAAAGTAGGGAATTCAGTACTTAGAAATCTTGTTAATGATTTTGATGGTAACATCGTACCTGTAAACCCAAATTATGAGGAAATAATGGGTTTAAAATGCTATCCTAATATTCTGGATGTACCTGATAATATCGATCTTGCTGTTATAGTGATACCTGCTAAATTTGTTCCGGAAACGATTGATGAATGCGGGCGTGCAGGTGTAAAAAATGTAGTTGTGATTTCAGCGGGTTTTAAGGAGTCAGGTGTCGAAGGAGCCAAACTGGAACGAAAATCTGTTGAAACAGCCCATTACTACTGTATACGGATGCTTGGTCCAAATTGTCTTGGTTTGATAGACACCTCTTCTAATCTCAATGCATCATTTGCTACTTTTATGGCACATAAAGGTAATATAGGCTTGATGTCACAATCAGGGGCAGTATGTACATCAACCCTTGACTGGGCTGATAAAAACAAAGTGGGTTTTTCCAAGTTTATAAGTCTTGGAAACAAAGCAGACCTTTCAGAAAATGATTTTCTTCAGGTATTTTCTGATGATGAATCAACAGCAGTAATCGCAGCTTATCTTGAAGGCGTAAAAAATGGTCCAGAATTTATCGATATAGCTCGTAAGGTAACTAAAGTCAAACCTGTGGTCATGGTCAAATCTGGGAGGACATCCGCAGGTTCAAGGGCAGTTTCATCCCATACAGGTACACTTGCAGGTTCTGATGAAGCTTATAACGCTGCTTTTCGACAGAGCGGAATAATTCGTGCAGATTCGCTGCAGGAAATGCTGGATTACATTCGTGCATTTTCGTCTCAGCCTATACCTGAAGGCAAAAATATGGCAATACTGACAAACGCAGGTGGATTCGGGATATTGACAGCAGATGCATGTTATAATGAAGGATTGTCCATGGCATCGTTTGATGAATCTACCATCCAGGTACTTCGTGAAAGTCTTCCGCCAAATTGTAACATTTACAATCCGGTGGATTTACTCGGGGATGCCAGTTCCAAACACTATAAAATTGCACTTGATGCATTGCTTAATGACCCGCATGTGGATGGTGTCATTGTTCTCACCTCTCCACAGGCCATGACAGAGGTTGATAAAGTAGCTGAAATAATAGTTGATAAAGTCAAAACATCCGATAAACCAATCCTTTGTAGTTTTGTGGGGGGTACACAGGTTTTTGAAGGTGAGAAAATATTAAATGACCACAGCATTCCAAATTACCCATTTCCTGAAAGAGCGGTTGCCAGCATGAGGACACTGAGTACCTATGATTCAATCAGGAAACAGAGCTATAGTAATCTACCGGAAATTACCGCTGATAAAGAAACAGTGGAATCCATTATCGATGATGCCACACAGTCAAAAAGACTTACACTTGGACTGGAGTCGCTTGATATATTGCGAGCCTACGGGATACCAACTGTTAAAACAAAAATCGTAAAAAATCTGAAGGAAGCAATTAAAGCCTGTAAACAGATGGGTTATCCAGTGGCCATGAAGATTGTATCTCCTGACATATCCCATAAAACCGATGTAGGTGGGGTAAGGTTAAACCTCAAAAATGCAGATGATGTGGAACGAGCCTATCATACGATGATGGCAGATGTCTATCGGTATATGCCTGATGCTGATATAACAGGTGTGCAAATACAGGAAATGGTCTCAGGTGGTAAGGAAGTTATCATAGGAATGAACCGTGATGTACAGTTTGGACCGCTTATTATGTTCGGTATGGGTGGTATTTATGTAGAATTATTAAAAGATGTTTCTTTTAATGTGGCACCCATAAATAAAGACGAAGCAAAGCATATGGTATCTACCATTAAAACATATCCTGTACTTGCAGGTATAAGAGGGGAAAAACCCTATGATATCAATTCTGTGGTGGACACACTTATAAAAGTCTCACAACTTGTAGTGGATTTTCCGCAAATACTTGAGCTGGATATAAACCCTCTTGTAGTTTTACCCGACAGTCAGGGATGTGTAGCAATGGACCTTAGATTAACTTTAAGAGAAGAATGATGAGTATGCAATCCATTACATTAAATTATCAATATACCAGATATTCAAGGGAGGAAGACATTGGTATCTATATTAATTAGTTCGTCTGAGGAATACTCAGGAAAGAGTGCACTGTGCAATGGTCTTGGAAGAATCCTGAAAGACAAGGGTTATTCGATCGGTTATATGAAGCCTATAGGGAATCTATTGATTGATAAAAATGGTATCCTGACAGACGAAGATGCAGAGGAAACACGTAAGGTACTTGACCTTGATGATTCACTGAGTGATATCACCCCTATACTTCAAACAGAAAATCTAATCCATGATGCACTTATAGGTGTTGAGAAACATTTTGATAAAACATTGAAAGATGTATATTCAAAAATATCTAGAAATAAAGATATTGTATTTATCGAAGGTAGCGGTGGCATCGGTAGTGGAGCCATGTATAATCTTTCCGATCCAGAGATAGCTTCAATTATTGGTTCTAAAATCCTTCTGGTTACCAGATATGATTCAATCTATGCCATCGACAGAATACTCTGTGATTTAAAGCTGATACCGGATTCTGACATGATAGCCGGTATTATCCTGAATGAAGTACCTGAAAGTAGTCTTGAAAAGGTGTCAGAACTTGTAGTGCCATATCTTGAAAGAAAGGGCATCAAAGTGTTCGGTGTAATCCCACAAGATGTAACTCTTAGATCAGTACCGATTTCAGATATCGTGGATGATTTGAATGCAGAAGTCCTCACAGGAGCTGACAATCTTAACTCTCTGGTTGAGAAATATCTGGTCGGTGCTATGGAAGTTAATTCAGCTATTAAATATTTCAGAAGGGTACCAAATTGTGCGATTGTTACAGGCGGAGACAGGTCAGACATACAACTGGCAGCAATCGAAGCAAAAGCAAAATGTCTGGTACTAACAGGTAACCTTCGTCCAAGTGAAGCAGTACTTGGAAGTGCAGAAGAGGCAAACATACCTGTAATTCTTGTACGCGGGGATACCATGAGCACCATCAAACGTATGGAGCGTTTGATAGGTCGTGCACGAATAAAACAGGAGCTTAAAATAAAAAGGATGATGGAATTGATAAATAGGAATCTGGAAGTTGATGAGCTTATCAGGTCCATCGGTCTTTAACCAAAAAATACAGATAAATATAACTGTAGTATTTACCTAACCTGTGACAAATAAGAACAAACATATTGATACAAATTTAAATACAATTTAACCCAGGTGAGGGATATATTGGCAAATAAGGATTTTCTTACAATCGATGATTTTGACACAGATAATAAAACAGTTCTTGTAAGGGTAGACCTAAATTCTCCAATGGACCCAGAAGGAAATATACTTGATGATATGAGGATTAAAAGCCATGTAACAACAATAAAAGAATTAAAAAATGCCAGGGTGGTATTGCTTGCTCATCAGAGCAGACCGGGCAAAAATGATTTTACTACCATGAACCCACATGCATTACTGATGTCCAAGTATCTGGGCAAAGAAATCAAGTATGTGGATGATATCTTCGGAACCTATGCAAGGCAGAAAATATCATCTATGGAAAAGGGTGATGTGATACTTCTTGAAAATGTAAGGTTCTATTCTGAAGAAAGTCTGGAACGCCCGGTGTCCGAACATGAAACAACTCATCTTGTGAGAAAACTGGCACCTCTTTTTGATATATTTTTAAATGATGCTTTTTCTGTGTCCCACAGGTCACATCTGTCAATTATGGGATTTACCAATATCCTTCCAACCGGGGCAGGCAGAATCATGGAAAAAGAAGTCACTTCTCTTGATCTGGGTAAGAAAGGAGGAGGAAGGCCATCGATTTTTGTACTCGGGGGAGCAAAAGTAGATGATTCTATGAAAGTTATAGAACATGTACTGTCAAATAATGATGTAGACAGGGTACTGGTCACAGGGGTAGTAGGTAATGTCATGCTTGCAGCATCTGGTGTAGATATAGGTAAAGAAAACATGAAGTTTATCGAAAAACAGGGATATATCGACCAGATTGAAAGAGCAAAAAAACTGCTTGTCAAATACAACGATAAAATAGGGCTCCCTCAGGATCTGGCATTAAACGACAACAACAAACGAATAGAGGTAGGTGTGGATGAGCTAGCATCCAGTAACCATCCAATCAATGATATCGGACTTGAGACCATTGTTGCCTATTCAAAAGAAATAGAGGATGCTAAAACGGTTGTTCTTAATGGTCCAGCAGGAGTATCTGAAAACGAGGAATTTGCACTTGGTACAAGGGAAATCATTAAAGCAGCTGCAAAAGCAATTTATGCCATTGTTGGTGGTGGACATATTTCAGCAGAAGTTCTTAATATGGGTGTTGAGAACAGCTTTTATCATTTAAGTACTGCAGGAGGTGCATGTATCGATTATCTTGCCGGTGAAAAATTGCCAGGTGTGGAAATATTGAAAGATGTGGCAGCAAAAAGTAAATCCAGATAAACAAATATATAATCAAGGTGGATAATATGGTAACAGAAGATGATGGTAAAGAAGCGGTAAAACTTGCAAGAGATGCAATTGAGACCTATCTTGAAACAGGGGATTTTGTAGACCCATCAAGGTTTGAGTTATCATCGATTTTTAAAGAGTACCGGGGGGTATTTGTAACACTTAATAAGGAAGGAAATCTCCGTGGATGCATAGGTCATCCATACCCGGATTCACAGCTTGATAATGCGATTGTTGATTCAGCCATTTCTGCAGCAACACGTGACCCAAGGTTTCCACCTGTAGAACTTCCTGAAATGGATATTATTACAATTGAGGTTACAGTGCTGACACAGCCAGAGTTCATCGAAGTTCCACCGGAGGAATTACCCGAAAATGTGGAAGTAGGAAAACATGGTCTGATTGTCAAAAAAGGTTATTATCAGGGTCTATTATTGCCGCAGGTAGCTACAGAACAGGGATTTGATTCATCAGAATTTTTGTCACACACCTGTCTGAAAGCCGGTCTCTCTCCTGATGAGTGGAGAAAAGATGCTCAGGTATATTGTTTTGAAGGACAGATTTTTAAAGAAAATACACCGCGTGGTGAAATTTTAGAAGAGGATTTTGAAAAAGCGTGTCGATGATTAAAAATTAATAAAGGAAAGGTAGTTTTAATCTTCACCTTCTCCTATTTCTTCAATTTCCTGCAGTATTTCATCTGCATTGTTTTTCTTACCCATTTCTTCTCCTTCCTGGGTTCTTGCTGCTATCAGACAGCCTCTTGCAACAGAATATAATGGGTCATTTGCAATATTTATATTTGATATATCAATCTGCAGGTTTGCTTCTTTTAACTTCTTCTCAAACATTTTAATGAATCCAGGTGGGTTTGAACTACCACCGGCAACTGCAACCGGGAATTTAACGTTTGGGGGTGTGATTTCAGCAAGTTTCCTGTTAAGATTCTGGATTACATAGGTCATAAGAGCATCATAGTATATAGTAAGTGCACCTTCAGGACCTCCGATTTCAACTTCAGAACCAAGCCTGAACCCTTTTTCTTTTGTTACACATGCATGGTCTTTTGGTAGTCCTGTTGCATTTGCGACCTGTTCATCGATCCAGTCTCCACCTCTTCCGATACTGAATGAGAGTACCGGTGTAGCCATATATGCAAGAGTAACGTTTGTAAGACCTGCACCTATACTGATACCAAGTCCTGTAAAGTTTGAATCCGCAAGTTCTGAATAAACAACAGCCAGACCTTCGTCTATAACCTTTGTGTCATAGGACATCTTTTTGGTAAGGGCCTCTGTCATTTTCTTGTGATACAGAGTATTCATATCAAGGTCTATCGGGTCTGCGGGTGAAGAAATGCATAACGCTTCATTCTGATAACCCGGATCTCCCAGTACACGGTCAACAATCAGTTTTATCATTGGTATGGCGTCCTTTTCTTTAGGACTAATAATACCAAATCTCATAGGTCGTCTGGTTTCTTTACCAAATATAGTTGCAAAGTTGAAAGCGTCTTCACCAAGGACAGATATTTTATCATCCTTTTCAATATATAGCACCTTTGCACTATCCAGCATCATATTGGTAAGGTCACTCGAATCCAGTTCCAGAAAAGCATTTCTTTCCTGGGTAAAAACCACATCTTCTCCCTCATTTTCTGCGCATATAATATTCATTGTTCCAATGTCAAGACCTTTTGCCATTTTATACCACCTTTTTAAATAAGCTGCCAATATCCTAATAATTGTGTTTTGATGGTTGTCAAAACCGTATAATTCTCTTTAATCGTTTTTTATGAATGTATTTTGATAAATTATAAATATATTTTAATAAAGCCCGGTGTTTAAAAATACCTTTCTAACCGTTCCTTTATTTTTTCAATCACTCCCTTTTCCACAGTTTGGTTCTCCATAGCCTCTCTCAATTGGGTTGAGATTTTTTCAACTTCTGCTGAACCTGATTTGACCTTGTCTCCTGATGTCGTTCTTTTTAATTTGTCAGCTTCGTTTATATCATCTTTAACCCTTGTGGTTTTACCACTGGTTTCACGGAATGCTTTTCCAAGTCTGACGTTGCCAACATTTTGGTCTTTGAATTTTAATTCGCTGGAAGATTGTTGTATGCTACTCTGTACTGCTTCTTCTAAATCCCGCTGGATACTTTCATCATTGTGTATGGTGTAATTTTCCTGTGCACTCTTTACAGCGGTTTCGGATTTACTGGATATAATCCAGAGCACCACATTTGCAAATCCGTTTCCCAGTAATGCTAGGATTCCAACAACATACATGGCAAGAACATAACTTACAGTTGGATAATACCAGCCCTGAGGATAAATAGATGTGAATACAGTAAGAGCTAGAAAAGCCAGGAAGATACCCATACCCGTAACATGGTATCCATATCTGGTTTGCTTTATCATCAAATTGATGCCGGTCAAAACCAGTGAGGCGCCACCACCCATAAAGATTACAGAAAGGATGATTTTTCCGGGTTCTGAACCATAGTGAAGCTGGGACATTATAATGAATGCTACACCTACAATTAGAAGTACAATACCTGCTGCAAAGATTACTGATCCAGCATAATAGACAGATGTTCCTCTGCGAAGTAATCCCAGCGAACCTTCGATATTGTAGTTATCCATTGGTTAAATACTTACATTTCTCTTTTATATATGATTTGTCCTTTTTTTCTAAAAATTTATTACCATGTAGTTAATATTTTAATGATGCAGAAAAAATTATACACAGGTATATTTGTAAATATTCTTGGTTTCATTTTTTATGTATTATTGTTTTGATGTGGCACTGTCCAGTTAAGATTATCTACACTTAATTTGTAAATTTAAATCATTATGCTTAGAAAGATCAAACAACCATAAATAGATTAATATGCTCCATTAACTGACAGTACCGTTTGAAGTGGTAGAAACCTATTTATAGCATGGAAATCTCTCATAGATACATGGGAGACACAAGGTAACTGATGATGTGGTTATCTTTCCATAATTACTTTAGCTTAGTGGGGGGATTTGCGAATATGCAAATGTTAGATAAATGTCCTAGATGTAATTCTAAATTAGTACATGAAAGTGGTAATTATCAGTATTGCGGTATATGTAAATACTGGACAAAAAAAGGCACAGCTAGAATAGATTCAATAATGATTTTCGCATAAGGGGGTGATGTCGATATGCAAAAAGAACAAAATATATGTGACAGCTGTAATACACAGCTTAGAAGACAGATAATGGGTATGAATATTCTTTATTTCTGCAAGAATTGTGGACGTATGACTTCAGCAGAATATATCTGATATTCAAATCAATATCTACCTTTTTAAAATTATATAGTTATATTTTGTTGGCAAAAATTTCCAGCATATGTTCAACTTCTTTTCTTATAGCATCTGCAGGGATATCCATTAATTTTGCCAGATATATTGCTCCACCTGCGCCAACACCTTCTTTTACATCACCGGCTTCATATCTGCGAAGACCCGGATGGGACGAGTTCCCGTATCCAGGATCCACAAAATCCATTGGAACACCCAGCATCTGAGTAGTTAATTTCTCAAAATTTGCGGTTTTGTCATTTACAACGTATTTTGTAGTTACAATGGTAATGTTATCTGTATTATATCCAAGATGTTTTACCACAGCAAAAACGGCAGCCATCTGGGTACCTCCTGCAAGCACAATCTGGGATAGGTTATTGGATTTTTTAAACCCGGTAACAACACCGGCGACTGCTGGCATCATTGGGTCTCCTAGAGTTTCTATAGCACGAATCGGGTCGTTTCTAAGGCTACCAAACGTAACCTCTGAAGCATCCATCGCTTCCTTTACAACCTGTTTTTTTAATTCAACAGGATTTAATGAAGAGCTACTGCTAACATTACCATCGTATCCGAGAGCATTTAAAACAGCCATTGCAGTGGTGGTACCACCGGCTATACTTTCTCCTATCATGAGATAATCGGTTTTTTTCTGTATCTCTTTACCGATTTTGTATGCTCTTTCAAAGATATCTCTAGCATCAGATACTGCAACAGGTTGTCTTATATCCTCACCGGGATGAGTTTTCATATCAACAAATGGAACATCGGGAGCAAAATTCAGTCCTGAATTTATAAACATATGTGGTATATTGGCAAGTTTTAAAGCCGCACGTGTGGTCAGAGACGGTGTAGGTGTATCATAGGGAGGGGTCATAGGCATAATTGGGGCGGTTATAATATCCCCTGTTTCAACAATTTCTGCATCCCCTACAGGTGTATAATCAGTTAATTCTGCAGTTTTTCCAGCTCCTGATATCTTCTCTATATGTGATGTTTTTGTATTCGAGAGTACACAGAGAAACAATGGATTATTTGGTGTTGAGTTTTTCGATGTGTCAGAAGCTACCATTTTAATCTCCATCACATAGTTTTTTATAGTTATTAAACCCAGTTCAATATGCTCTTGAGACATATACTTTAGTATTTGTCTCACAACCACACATTGGGCACTGATTGCTGCCGTTTTTGTTCTGATTTACAGGTATACCAAGAATGCCAGCACCGATTCTTTCTTCCAGTTCGTCGTTGCATCTTTCTTGACCGCACCATGGTATTTTCAGGATTCCTTTAACAATCTTATTTTCTATTTCACCAAGGCTTTCACATTCAATGATGTTATTCTCGAGTTCAGTTTTTGCTTTTTCGTACAGATTGGATTTTATTGAATCAAATTTATCAGCAACTGCATTATTGATATCGTCCATACTAACCTGCTCTTTATCTCCAGTATCACGTCGTACCATCATTATCGCTTCATTTTTCAGATCCTTTGGACCGATTTCAATCCTTAAAGGTACACCTTTCATTTCCCATTTATAATATTTAGCACCCGGTCTGCGGTCACTGGTATCTATCTTGGTTTGTACTCCTGATGATTCCAGAGTTTTTTTCACATTTTTACAGGCTTCAAGGATCTTTTCTTTGTCTTTGTTTTTGAAAATCACTGGTATGATGATAACTTGGATAGGTGCTATTTCAGGCGGTAGTATAAGTCCCTTATCATCACCATGTATCGAAATCATTGCTGCAATACAGCGTTCTGATATACCGTAGCAGGACTGATAGGCATATACCTGTTCTCCGTGTGGGTCTTCATATTCTATGTCAAAGGTTTTTGCGAAATTATTGCCCAGATGATGAGCAGTTCCAACTTGGAGTGTTCTACCATCAGGCATCATGGCATCAACAGCAATGGTGTAATCAGCTCCCGGGAATTTATCCCATTCAGGGCGTCTAGATGGGAGTACCGGTAAGCAAAGACGCTCGTAGAATTCCTGGTATATTTTAATAGCCTCATCCACCTGTGCCGCTGCGTCATCCCATGTTTCGTGTACAGTATGCGCCTCTTTAAATGATGTAATCTCTCGCAGACGGATTAGAGGTCTGGTGTGTTTGGTTTCATATCTGAAGGTGTTTACAATCTGATAGTATTTAATAGGCAGGTCAGCATGCGAACGAACCCACAGTCTGTAGATGGGATAAATAGCAGTCTCACTGGTAGGACGTATCGCCAGATTAACTTCCAGAGGTGATGTCCCACCATGGGTGACCCAGTAGACCTCTTCTTCAAATCCTTTTATATGCTTTGCTTCCTTCATAAATTCGTTTTCAGGAATCAGAAGCGGAAAAAGTGTTTCTTCATGCTCTCTGTCCAGTAGCTCTCTGATAATGGAATAAACATTTTTTCTAATAGAAAATCCGAAAGGATTCCATACATACAGCCCTTTAACAGGATAACGTACATCCATTATTTCAGCTTTTACTAGGATATCATTATACCACTCACTGAAATTTTCTTTTGCAGGAAGTGCCAACTCTTTTTCTTCTTCCATGCTGTCACCAAAGTTTTTTTATTTAGAAATCTAAATTATCTTGTCAAATATACCTATTTATATCCTGTCTGTTTTTTACAAAAACCAGAAATATTTAATATGCGGTCAATATTCGCTGTCATTGATTTTTATATCTGATGAATTGACATCATAGATTACCATACCGGTTTTTAAATTCCCTACTTCTTCATCATTTAGTTTTCTGGATTTCGCTTTACTAGAAATTATTGTACTGTTTCCAAGAGGGTCATCAATTTCAATCATAAGCTTTTGATTACCTTCAATTGTATCATCAAGAGCTTTTTCGATTTCCAGGCAGTGGTTGTATTTATCTTCATCTTCCTTTGACCATTCAGCAGCGGTCTGTATAACGCTTTTGACCCGATTCAATAACCCTTCAGCATTTGTGATATAGGATTCAGAAGCAGGTCCAGGTTCCACAGCTATGCCAAATTCAGGAATTCGGATAGTACCTGACGTTGAGCGCACAACCTTGGCATACAGGTCTTCTGCGTTTTCAATTGTTAATTCATAATGTACAGGATCCCTCTGGCTTGTAATCATCGTGTCTGCAAATTTAAACCCACACCTGCATCTAGCAGACATATAAAGAATTTCATCGAAATAAGGTATGTGGTCTGACTGCCAGTGTATAGCCAATTTATCATTACAGAGCGGACAATAAGTTTCTGTATCAAAACTATCCTGTGACAAGTTTTCTTGGGTCAATATTTTCCACCAATAATTTTGTCTCTATCGATTTTAACGCCTGCAGGGGTTACAAGTACCTGGTCTTCCCTGAGCCCTGCTATATCACCATGTACATCGGTGACTACTTCCTTCAGGTCTTTTAATGCTCTGTCCAGAAGAAGTTTATCAGCTTTGATATTGGATATATCCAACATCAGGATGTTACCGTCATAGATTTCTTTCTTTAATTGGCTGAGTTCATCCAGGTTTGTGAGTTCTCCTACTCTGATATAGGTTTCTGCAGGTTCATCATCCATAACTTCTTCATATTTACTCAGATCGAGGTCTGTGAATTCATCTTCTCTTGTTGGTTGTTTCGTATTGTTTCCAAACAATTTATCCATAAATTTTGCCATAGTAACACCTTTTTTAAGTTCTGTTATTATATTGATGTCCAGCTTAATTTAATTTTTTATCGAATATTTTTATAAACTTTGGTATTTAAATTAATTATTAGATAGAGATGTTCCACAATTCATCTCCTACATAATGTATTGATTTTACCGCTTTTCCTGAGTTACCCACCATGTTGCTGCCGTCCACAAGGGCTCTACCTATAGCAAGGGGTTTACCATGGTTTTCCTCTTTTATGATAACCAGGTCTCCTTCTTTTATATTCGGGTCGGATTTGACAATACCGGGAGACATAATATCGGCGCCATTGGATACGAACTTGACAGCACCTGAATCCACAAAGACATTTTTGCTGTTCAAGTCAATTTCTAGAGCGCCACTAACAGTTGGAAATATATCATCATCTGTAAAAAATAGCAGGGGCCTGTCATCAACCATTATAATTGAATATTCATCGGTTTTTACGCACTCAAATTTACTGTCAGAAAGTTTTTTTATCTCATCTCCAAAGGTGGATACAAGATTGTTCAGTAGTTTATTTTTTGTACTTTTTCTAAGTTGGACTCTGGACCTAATTTTCAATAAACCACCTTAAATACATTTTGTATAGCGATAGCATAAAGTAACTATATACTTTTTAAATATTGCGCGCAATAAACGATTAATATACTAATACTTCTATTTACTTTAAACTTATTCACGAGAAATGTATCAGGAATCCAACAGTTTTAACTGTTGGAGGAATGCGTCCA
>NZ_JBKGYF010000028.1:0-18760 GCF_046546175.1 Methanohalobium sp.
AGCGTATGAAAGACGGAGCAATCCTTGCCAATTCCGGACATTTTAATGTGGAAATGGACTTAGATGACCTCGAATCAATGGCGCAATCGGTTCGCACAGTCAGGAACAACATCAAAGAATACAATCTTGGAACTCATTGTATCAATGTTATTGCAGACCAGCAGACAGTAAACCTGGCGGCAGGAGATGGTCATCCGGCAGAGGTAATGGATATGAGTTTCTCAAATCAGGCACTGTGCGTACGTCATCTTATAGATAACAAACTGGATATAGGGGTACATGCGGTGCCGTCGCAAATCGATAAATATATTGCAGAACTGAAATTGAAATCACTTGATATTGAAATTGATGAACTGACACCAGAGCAGGAAGAATACATGCGCGGCTGGGAACACGGTACATAATGTAACTTTTTTGTTGATACATTGTAAAACAAAAGGGAGCATGATGTTCTTATATATAGGTTATGTAAAACATTAATTAATTCCAGCCATTAGTTAGATATAACAATAGGTTAATCAGTGGTATAAATACTTGGACTATAAATAAAGTGTTTCAGAGGCCAAAATTTATATATCATAATGACTTTTTGTCCTCGTCGTCTTGGATATGGAAGGTGTCTTTCGCGCGGATATGCGGCATTATCACCGATGTCAATCAGAATGGGCTCGTAGCTCAGTCAGGCAGAGCGTCTGGCTTTTAACCAGACGGTCTAGGGTTCAAATCCCTACGAGCCCGCCATACCGGTAATCCTTTCTCGTATGGACATTTTTAGGGAGGAATAAATTTGAGAAAATTCAGCCTGCTCGATCACGAGTTAATTCCAAAACATGAAATTCTGGCAACGGATGAGTTACAAACTGTTTTAGATTTTTATAAGATAGATAAAGAGCAATTGCCAAAAATAAAATCCAGTGACCCTATAGTACAGGAAATCCAAGCATCAGAAGGGGATGTTGTTAAAATAACAAGAAATAGTCAGACCGCTGGAGAAGCTTTATATTATCGATTAGTAATAAAATAATATTTCTGCCAAACCTTGAAAACACTAAATATTTCTCTATTTATAGTTATGCCGTCCTTTAAAATTAACGACAATCATAAGACCATTCCATCGTCTTGTAGCCAAATAATTATTATTTATAAACAATTAATTAAATCAATCAATAGAGGGTGCTACCATAGTGGCAAATACCGCTGAATTATCGAAACAGTATTTTACAAAAGACAAAATAGCACAGCATCATACAGATTCCTTTAACAAATTCCTGGAATCGGGACTCCAGAAGGTTATTGATGAACAGGGAATTATCGAAACAGACCTTGAAGATATCTATATCAAACTTAGTAATATCAGGGTTGAAAAACCCATAGTCAAAGAAGCTGATGGTGCAATAGAGAGTTTATATCCCAATGAAGCAAGGTTGCGAAATATTTCATATACAGCACCATTATATCTTCAGATGAGCGTTGTAAATGGTGATAAAGAAACAGAGCCCATGGAAGCAAAAATAGGGCAATTGCCTATAATGGTAAAATCAAATTTCTGCAATCTGGTAGGACTTAATGACCAGGAAATGATACAGTATGGGGAAGATCAGCTTGACCCTGGAGGTTATTTCATAATAAACGGTACTGAGCGGGTTGTTATGACTCTTGAAGACCTTGCACCCAACAAGATAATGACCGAATTTTCAGAACGCTATGGTGATCCTATACAGGTATCTAAGGTATTTTCACAGAGGAGGGGATATCGAGCACTGATTGTTGTGGAAAGAGGAAGAAAATCGCTTCTTGAAGTTTCGTTCCCTTCTATATCTGGTCGTGTTAATTTCATAACTCTTATGAGGGCGCTTGGTGTTGAAACCGATGAAGATATTGTTAAAATGGTTTCAACTGATCAGGAAATTCTAAAATATATGTTTGAAAACCTGGAAGAATCTGAAGTTGAAACAACTGAAGAAGCTGTCGAAAAATTGGGATCACGTGTAGCATCTGGGCAGGCGAAAGATTATCAGATTAAACGAGCGAATTATGTAATTGACAGATATTTGCTTCCACATCTTGGTAATGATCCTGAAGACAGGCTTACAAAAGCGCATTTCCTGGGCAGGATGGCTGAGTCATGTTTTGAACTGGCGCTCGGAAAACGCAATCCCAATGACAAGGACCATTATTCCAACAAACGTTTAAAACTTACCGGAGACCTGATGGAAGACTTGTTCAGGGTAGCTTTCAACAGACTTGCAAGGGATATCAAATATCAACTTGAACGTGCAAGTATGAGGAACAGGGAATTGAATGTAACAACCCTTGTAAGAGCCGATGTATTGACAGACCGTTTGCAACACCCTCTAGCGACAGGTAATTGGGTGGGAGGAAGAACTGGAGTATCACAGCTTCTGGACCGCACTGATTATATATCCACACTATCACACTTGAGACGGGTTATATCTCCACTTTCAAGAGCACAACCGCATTTTGAAGCCCGTGACTTACACCCTACTCAATGGGGGCGATTATGCCCATCAGAAACACCAGAAGGTCCAAATTGTGGGTTGGTTAAAAATTTTGCACAGATGGTGGAATTATCAACCGGAACCGATGATACAGATTCCATTAAAAATTCTCTTTATGATCTAGGTGTAAAACCTATGTTTATACATACACCTGTGAGTGATGAACCTGAATATGACGAGGAAGTTGATAATTATGTGGATGAACTGGAAAAGACATATCCTGAAACCCCGGAACCTAACTATGCAAGTTCGGGTGATGTTTTGGACTCCGAGACACTGTGAGGGAGATTTTAATGACAGAAGCTAAAATATTTTTAAATGGTGAATTACTGGGTACTCATAATAATCCTGTTGAGCTTGTTGAAGATCTCCGGCAACAGAGAAGGGATGGGCTGATATCACAGCAGGTGAATGTAGCATTATATGATGATATCAATGAAGTAATAATAAATTCAGATATAGGCAGAGCAAGAAGGCCACTGATAATTGTTAATGATGGAATACCTGCTGTAACTGAAGACCAAAATGAACAGCTTAAAAAGGGTGAAATTACACCTGATGTTCTGGTGAAACAGGGATGTATAGAATATCTTGATGCAGAGGAAGAAGAGAATGCTTATGTTGCACTTTATACATCTGACCTGACACCAGAGCATACACATCTTGAAATAGACCCTTCCATGATTCTGGGCATCTGTACCGGTATGGTGCCATATCCAGAACATAATGCAGCACCGCGTAATACAATGGGAGCTGCAATGGTTAAACAGTGTGTGGGAGTGTCCACATCCAATCAGAAACTGAGGCCAGACACAAGGGCACATGTACTGCATTATCCGCAGAAAGCTCTTACAAAAACACAACCATCAGATTCAATTCATTTTGATGAAAGACCTGCCGGTCAGAATTTCGTTGTTGCTGTGATGTCTTATGAAGGTTACAATATTGAAGATGCGCTTGTTTTTAATAAAGGGTCAATTGAAAGAGGACTTGCAAGAAGTCATTTCTTAAGAACCTTTGAAGGAGAGGAAAGACGATATGCAGGAGGACAGGAAGATAAATTTGAAATTCCTGATACCGATTACAGAGGTGCAAGAGGTGCTGAAGCCTATGCCAATCTTGATGAAGACGGACTTGTAAACCCTGAAACAGTAGTCGAGCCAAATGATGTTCTGATTGGTAAAACCAGTCCACCCCGTTTTCTTGAAGAGCAATCAGATTTTGGCCTTGCAGTAGAACAGCGCCGTGAAAGCGCAATTACGATGCGTTCAAATGAAAAGGGAATTGTTGACAACGTAATATTGACAGAATCCATTAATGGTACCCGTCTTGCAAAAGTGAAAGTGAGGGACCAGAGGGTACCAGAAATCGGAGATAAATTTGCATCCAGACATGGTCAGAAAGGTGTTATTGGTCTTATAGTACCGTATCAGGATATGCCGTTTACCGAAACCGGAATGGTGCCTGATCTGATAGTAAATCCTCATGCTATTCCGTCCCGTATGACGGTTGGTCATGTTTTGGAAATGATAGGTGGTAAAGTAGGTTCAATGGAAGGACGGCGTATTGATGCCACAGCATTTTCTGGAGAATCTGAAGAGGAATTACGTAACGGCCTCATAAATCATGGTTTTTCACACACAGGCAAGGAAGTGTTCAATGATGGGGTAACCGGTAAAAAAATACAGGCCGATATTTTTTCAGGTGTTATTCTTTACCAGAAGCTGCACCATATGGTTGCTTCAAAGATGCATGCCAGGTCCAGAGGTCCAGTACAGGTGCTTACAAGACAGCCTACAGAGGGTAGAGCCCGTGAAGGTGGTCTGAGATTCGGAGAAATGGAAAGAGATGTTATGATTGGGCATGGTGCAGCAATGGCTCTGAAAGAGCGTTTGATGGATGAATCCGATAAAGTGGTTCAGTTGGTATGTTCAAACTGTGGCATGATTGCTACCTACGACAGAAAACGAAAAATGGCATTCTGCTCAAATTGTGAATCAGAAACAGATATTTACCCTGTAGAAATGAGTTATGCTTTCAAATTGCTTCTGGATGAAATAAAATCGCTTGGTGTGACACCAAGAATGGGACTTGAGGATGCTGTATAATGGTGATATAACATGGATGCAATAGCTTCTATACCTAAACGAGTTGGTGAAATCCGATTTGGCTTACTGTCTCCCAGAGAAGTAAGAAAAATGAGTGTTACACCCATAATTACTGCGGATACCTATGATGATGATGGTTATCCCATAGATATGGGTCTTATGGATATGCGCCTGGGTGTGATTGACCCGGGTTTGATTTGTAAAACATGTAGTAGCAGGGCAGGTGACTGTCCGGGACATTTTGGACATGTAGAACTTGTGGCACCTGTAGTTCATGTAGGATTTAATAAATTGATACTCAAAACACTGCGTTCGATTTGTAAAAACTGCAGTAACTTTTTGCTTGAACCTAAAAGGAAAAATGAATACCTTGAACAATTGCAGCAATTAAAGCTAATGGGTCATTCAACCGAAGAACTGGTTAATGATATTTTCAAGGAAGCCAGAAAGACCAAGGTTTGTCCACATTGTAATGAAGAACAGCTTGAAATAAAATTTGAAAAACCATCGGATTATGTTGAAAATGGAGAAAAACTAACTCCCACTGAAATACGTGAAAGATTTGAAAATATGTCTGATGAAGACGTGCGTCTAATGGGTATGAATCCAGGTAACGCACGTCCTGAATGGATGATATTAACAGTTCTTCCTGTTCCACCTGTTACTGTCCGCCCATCCATTACACTGGAATCCGGTCAGCGCAGTGAAGATGACCTCACTCATAAAATGGTGGATATAATACGTATAAACCAGAGATTCCAAGAAAACAGGGAAGCAGGCGCGCCACAATTGATTTTGGAAGATCTATGGGAATTGTTACAGTATCATGTAACAACGTTTTTTGATAATGAAGTATCAGGTGTACCGCCTGCAAGACACAGGTCAGGACGTCCTTTAAAAACACTGACCCAGCGTTTAAAAGGAAAAGAAGGAAGGTTCAGGGGAAGTTTATCTGGTAAACGTGTCAATTTCTCAGCACGTACTGTGATTTCTCCTGATCCAAATTTAAGTATTAATGAAGTTGGAATCCCGTATGCAATTGCAAAGCAGATGACCATTCCTGTTAATGTCATTAGCAGAAATCTTGAAAGGATGAGGCAATACGTTGCCCGCGGAAATGCAGTTCATCCCGGAGCCAATTATGTGATTCGTGCTGATGGCAGACGTATTAAAGTTACTGATGTTAATTGTGAAGACCTTGCTGAAAAACTGGATATAGGGTGGGTGGTCGAAAGACAATTAGAGGACGGAGATATTGTTATATTTAACAGGCAGCCGTCCCTTCATAAAATGAGTATCATGGCACATCAGATTAAGGTATTACCATATAAGACCTTCCGATTAAATCCTGCTGTATGTCCGCCATATAATGCTGATTTTGATGGGGATGAAATGAACCTTCATGTATTGCAGACTGAAGAGGCCAGAGCTGAAGCAGAGATATTGATGAAAATCCAGGAAAATATTCTCTCACCTCGCTTTGGAGGTCCGATTATAGGCGGGATCCATGACCATATATCAGGAATGTTTTTGCTTACCAGAAACGATAATGATATAAGCAAAAATGATGCTCTTGACCTTCTCAGAAAATCACATATAAGACAGTTACCTGAGCCGGCAGGATACAGGGACAATGGAGAACCCTACTGGACAGGTAAACAAATCTTCAGTCAACTCCTGCCGGATGATTTTAACTTGGAGTATGTCGCAGAAGTCTGTGCCAAATGCGATGAATGTAAAAAAGAAAACTGTGAGAATGATGCATACGTTGTAATCAAAGATGGTAACATTATCACTGGAACAATTGATGAGAAAGGAATTGGTGCTTTTAAAGGACATATCGTCGATAAAATAGTGAAGGAATATGGTTCATCTGCTTCAGCAGAGTTTATTGATGATATGACAAGGTTAGCTATCCGGGCTATAATGCGTTCAGGTTTGAGTTTTGGAATAAGTGATGAAGATATTCCAAAAGAAGCACAAATTCATATTGGAGAACTTATATCCAATGCAGAAGAAGAAGTTAAACGGTTGATTGATGCTTATGAAGCAAGAGAGCTTGAACCACTACCGGGTAGAACTCTTGACGAAACAATTGAAATGAAAATTATGCAGAAATTGGGTGTTGCCAGAGATAAAACCGGTGATGTAGCAGGAAATCATCTGGGGCTGGACAATTCTGCAGTAATCATGGCAAAATCAGGTGCTAGAGGTTCGATGTTGAATCTTACCCAGATGGCAGCCAGTGTAGGACAGCAGGCAGTTCGTGGTGAACGTATAAGGAGAGGTTATAGAGGTAGAACCCTGCCTCATTTCAGTAAAGGAGACCTTGGAGCAGATGCACACGGTTTTGTTAAATCCAGTTATAAGAGTGGACTTAACCCTACAGAATATTTCTTCCATGCAGTAGGAGGTCGTGAAGGTCTTGTGGATACAGCTGTTCGAACATCACAATCAGGTTACCTTCAGAGGCGACTTGTAAATGCATTACAAGACCTTGAAGTCCAGTACGATGGGTCCGTTCGTGAAACAAGAGGTGTTATTGTACAGTTTAAATATGGAGAAGACGGAATAGATTCGACAAAGAGTGATTATAGTAAACCGGAGACAATACATAGAATTGTAAAATCAGTGACCGGAAGGGAGGTCGAAGAATGACCTTAAGTGAATCTACAATCAATTCAATGGTGGATAACCTTCCAATTCCTAGAAATATGATTAATACATTAAAAGAGGATGCGATAAAGGTTGGTGTCACCAAAAAAGAGCTCGAAGAAATCATCCAGCAGGTAGTGGATAATTATAGTTATGCTTGTATTGAGCCATGTGAAGCAGCAGGTGTGGTATCTGCACAGTCAATAGGAGAACCTGGTACGCAGATGACAATGCGTACCTTCCACTATGCCGGTGTGGCGGAAATCAATGTTACACTTGGCCTCCCACGACTTATTGAAATTGTTGATGCAAGAAAAGTACCCAGCACACCGATGATGACTATTGCACTTGAAGCAGAATATGCAACAGCCAGAGATGCAGCCAGAAAGTTTGCTTGGCAGATTGAAGCCACACATATAGAGCATCTGGGAGATGTTACGACAGATCTGGCACAGATGCAGCTTATTGTTGACCTTCATGAAAAATCGCTTACTCAAAGAGAAATAAATGTTGATGAAATTGCCGGCAGATTCAGAGACAAGCTTGGAGTATTGGTAAAAATATCTGATGAAGTGGAAAATCAAATAATTATTCAACCAAATCAGCCTTCATATCGCGAACTTTTACAACTTGCAAAAAATATACACAATGTAACACTTAAAGGTATAGATGGTATAAAGAGGGTTGTCATTCGAAAAGACGGTGATGAATACACATTATATACAGAAGGCTCTGAACTCAAGGAAATCCTTCAAATACCTGGTGTTGATGTTACCAGAACTTATACCAACAATATAGCTGAAATCTATGATGTATTTGGGATAGAAGCAGCCAGAAATGCATTGATTAAGGAAGCAATGGACACATTGAGTGAACAGGGTCTAAACGTTGACGTCCGACATATTATGCTAGTAGCAGATATTATGACATGTGACGGAGAAATAAAACAAATCGGTCGCCATGGTATATCCGGTGAAAAGGCAAGTGTTTTCGCACGTGCCGCGTTTGAAGTTACTGTCAACCATCTCCTTGATGCAGGAATACGCGGGGATATTGATGAGTTGAACGGTGTAACTGAAAATATAATTATAGGACAGCCAATTAAACTGGGTACAGGCGATGTTCATTTAATAGCAACAAAACCAGCTAAGGATGAATCTATCTAACCAATATCAACCAGAAAGTAGATATAATAAACTTATTATTAGTGAAAGAAAATTCAAAATTTATAGATGGGTTGGTACAAATGAGTAATAAAAATGTAAACATTGATAAAGCACTGTTAAGTGTTATAAGAACAGGGTCGGTAATAATAGGTTCGAAGCGTACCATCGAATCAGCAGAGAAATCAGAAGCAGAAATGGTTATATTGTCGGCAAATTGTCCAGAAAATGTAAGGTCAAAAATTAAATCTACAGATGTACCAGTATATAATTATCAAGGTACCAGTGTAGAACTAGGTGCATCCTGTGGTAAACCTTTCTCAATTGCTGCAATGGCAATTATTGACCCTGGAGAATCCAATATTTTATCATCAGCTTAACGGGGATCATCATTGAGTGAAATTAAACTTTCTACAGAAGAACTGCGATATATAGCAATGTTTGAGCAGACTACAGGTGCAGAAATCCGTGACTGTATAGTGGATGAAGACCGTATCATCTATGTTGTAAAAGAAGGAAACATGGGAGCTGCTATTGGTAAAAATGGTGAGCATATAAACAAGGTTAAGGATAAAGTAGATAAACATGTTGAACTGATTGAATATTCTGAAGACCCGGTAGAGTTTATCAAAAATGCATTTGGTCCAGTTGCAGTTTCATCTGTAAATATAGTCGATAAAAACGATAAACAGTATGCCTATGTTCAGGTATCCAACAACAGCAAGGGTCTTGCTATAGGAAGCAATGGAAAAAATATTGAAAAAGTAAAAATGATTGCAAGTCGTCATCACAACATCGATAGTGTAATTATTCAATAAATTATTATATCAAATGGCTAATCAATCATAAGAGTTTACGTAAATAACAATCATCAATATAACCTAATTATTGGAGGATAATAATGTCAAACGGAAAATACGCTGCAAGTAAATTGAAAAAAGAACATACCAAATCTCGATGGAAAGATAAGCGATACAGCAGGCGTGCATTAGGACTGGATGTTAAAGCTGATCCACTTTCTGGTGCACCACAGGGCCGCGGTATTGTACTTGAAAAAGTAGGTGTTGAAGCAAAACAACCAAATTCTGCAGTAAGGAAATGTGTGCGAATACAGTTAATTAAAAATGGTCGTCAGGCGACAGCGTTCTGTCCTGGTGACGGGGCGATCAATTACATAGATGAACATGATGAAGTGACTGTGGAACGTATCGGTGGACGCATGGGTGGTTCAAAAGGTGATATCCCAGGTGTCAGGTTCAAAGTTATTGCTGTAAACAATGTCTCATTGCATGAAATGGCGATAGGTAGAAGAGAAAAACCAAGGAGATGATTTTTTTATGTACAAATTGTTCGATAAATGGGACATGTCAGAAGTCGAAGTAAACGACCTTGGAATAAAAAGTTATGTTAATCTGGACCCTGTTATTGTACCAAATACTAATGGAAGGCATGCAAGGCAGCAGTTCAATAAATCAGATATTTCTATTGTAGAACGTTTGGTTAACAATATAATGAGAAAGGAACGTAACACAGGTAAAAAACAATTTGCACTGCGTGCTGTGGAAGAAGCATTTGATATAATATATTCAAAGACCCAAAGAAATCCGGTACAGGTGCTTGTTGAGGCTATTGCCAATGCAGGTCCAAGGGAAGAGGTTGTTCGATTAAAATATGGAGGAATATCTGTACCTAAAGCAGTTGATGTTGCATCACAGCGGCGTGTAGATACTGCATTAAGACTAATTTCTATGGGTGCCAACCAGGCTGCATATAAATCAAAGCGTTCACTTGCAGAATGTCTGGCATCAGAACTAATGGGTGCATCCAACCGTGACGCAAAATATTTCTCTGTGAACAGAAAGGACTCCAAAGAACGGGTCGCAAAATCAGCACGTTAAAACCAATATACCAATATCAAAGTAAACAAAATTAAGTTTCAATATTTTACAGGGTAGTAATATGGGTAGAAGAAAAAAAATGGTTGAGCGAGTAGTTTCGCTCATGAAAAATCCGGAATACATACGAAACATCGGTATAGTTGCACATATTGACCACGGAAAAACCACTTTAACAGATAACCTTCTTGCAGGTGCAGGAATGATTTCCTCTGAACTTTCCGGGCGTCAGCTGTTCATGGATTCTGATGAAGAAGAGCAGGACAGAGGAATTACAATTGATTCTGCAAACGTGTCAATGGTGCACAAATACGATGATGAAGAGTACCTTATCAATTTGATTGATACACCAGGACACGTTGATTTTGGTGGTGATGTTACCAGGGCTATGCGTGCTGTTGACGGTGCTGTTGTTGTAATTGATGCAGTTGAAGGAACTATGCCCCAGACTGAAACTGTTTTACGGCAGGCATTGAAAGAACAGGTGAAACCTGTACTGTTTATCAATAAAGTTGACCGTCTTATCAACGAGCTACAGGTTGATTCCCAGGAGATGCAGATACGTCTTGGGAAACTGATTGATCATGTAAACAAATTAATTAAAGGCATGAATGAACAGCGTTATAATGAAGGATGGAAGGTTTCTGCTTCAGACGGTACAGTTGCATTCGGGTCTGCGTTGTATAACTGGGCAATCAGTGTACCAATGATGAAGAAAACAAACATTGGATTTGTCGATGTATATAATTACTGTCAGCAAGAGCGTCAAACTGAACTTGCTCAAAAATGTCCTTTGTATGAAGCAGTGAACGATATGGTTATTCATCATCTCCCTAATCCAATTGTATCACAACCCTACCGAGTTAGTACTATCTGGCATGGTGATATAGAATCTGATATCGGAGAGGAAATGACCAAAGCTAAAGAAAATGGGCATGTAGCTTTTATGGTGACTGATATTCGACTTGACCCTCATGCAGGAGAAGTTGCAACTGGTAGGCTTTTCAGTGGAACCCTGAAACGCGGCATGGAAACATATGTATCAGGGGCACCCGGTAAAAACAGGATTCAGCAGGTAGGTATTTATATGGGTCCTGAAAGGGTTGAAGTTGAAAATATCCCTGCCGGTAATATAGCAGCAGTAACAGGTCTTAA
This sequence comes from Methanohalobium sp., assembly GCF_046546175.1. Lineage (NCBI taxonomy): Archaea > Methanobacteriati > Methanobacteriota > Methanomicrobia > Methanosarcinales > Methanosarcinaceae > Methanohalobium > Methanohalobium sp. The sequence continues at coordinate 11,496 of NZ_JBKGYF010000028.1, forward strand.
GGATGCAATCGTTGGTTCAACAGTAACCACAATGGATGATATGACTCCTTTTGAGAGTATTAAACATGTGAGTGAACCGGTTGTCACTGTAGCAGTCGAAGCCAAACATATGAAGGACCTTCCAAAACTTGTTGAAGTTTTAAGACAGGTAAACAAGGAAGACCCAACGTTACATGTCACACTAAACGAAGAAACAGGTGAGCACCTGCTGTCTGGTATGGGAGAACTCCATCTGGAAGTCATAGGTCACAGAATTGAACGTGATAAGGGAGTAGAAATTACTACTAGCCCACCAATTGTGGTATACCGTGAAGCTATTCAGAAACATGCAGGCCCTGTAGAAGGAAAATCACCTAACAGACACAATAAGTTCTATATAGAAGTGGAACCACTTGAACCAGATGTTGTCGAACTTGTAAGATCCGGCGAGATTTCAATGCGGATGCCTGAACTGGAACGCAGAAATAAACTGATAGAAGCGGGCATGGATAAAGAAGAAGCCAAAGGGCTTACAGATATCTGTGAATCCAACATTTTCCTAGATTTAACAAAAGGTATTCAGCATTTGAATGAAACAATGGAGTTAATTCTTGAAGGTTTTGAGGAAGTCATGGAAGCTGGACCTCTTGCAAACGAACCATGCATGGGTGTTAAGGTAAAACTTGTAGATGCCAAACTCCACGAAGATACAATCCACCGTGGTCCGGCACAGGTAATACCGGCAGCAAGACAGGCAGTCCAGGCATCAATGTTAATGGCAGACGCCACAATCCTTGAACCATATCAAAAGGTATTCATTTACGTACCACAGGACCAGATGGGCGGAGCTACCAAATTGATACAGGGTAAACGGGGAATCATCCTTAATATGAGCTCTGAAGGTGATATGACCGCCATCGAGTCCAAAGCACCTGTAGCGGAATTGTTCGGATTTGCAGGAGATATAAGGTCAGCAACTGAAGGACGTGCCATGTGGAGTACAGAGTTTGCTGGATTCGAACCGATTCCGTCAAATATAATACAGGAAACTATAAGTATGATTCGCGATAGGAAGGGTATGAAGAAGGAAATTCCAAAGCCTCAGGATATCTTGGAAACAGTTTGATTAATTCACCAGAAAACTTTAAACATATAGATGACAATTATGGTCGAACCATATGTTAATATATGAATAATATATACAAAAAATGAAAATATACATAAAAGGAGGATAAATAAATGGCAGATCAGAAACCACACATGAATTTAGCAATCATTGGTCATATTGACCATGGTAAATCTACACTTGTAGGTAGATTGATGTATGAAACCGGTGCAATCCCTCAACACATAATCGACAAGAACCGAGAAAAAGCAAAAGAAATGGGTAAAGAAACCTTTGCTTTTGCATGGGTAATGGACTCTCTTAAAGAGGAGAGAGACAGAGGTATCACCATCGATATTGCTCATAAAAGATTTGACACTGATAAGTACTATTTCACCATTGTCGATTGTCCAGGTCACAGAGACTTTGTCAAGAACATGATTACAGGAGCATCCCAGGCAGATGCAGCTGTATTATCAGTTGCAGCACCAGATGGGGTGATGGACCAGACAAAGGAACACGTCTTCCTTTCACGTACATTGGGTATAAATGACCTCATTGTTGCAGTCAACAAGATGGATGATGTAAACTATGATGAAAAGAGATTTGAAGAGGTCAAAAAACAGGTATCTGAACTTCTCAAGATGGTAGGTTTCAAACCAGACAATGTAACATTTGTACCAACATCTGCATATGTGGGAGACAATGTATCCAAGCTCAGTGAAAACACACCATGGTACAAGGGTCCAACTATTCTGGAAGCACTGAACAATCTCAATCCACCTGAAAAAGCAGATAAACTACCATTAAGAATTCCTATACAGGATGTTTATACAATCTCAGGTATCGGTACTGTACCAGTAGGAAGAGTTGAGACAGGCATAATGAAGAAAGGTGACCAGGTAGTATTTATGCCAAGCGATAAAGGCGGTGAGGTTAAATCCATTGAAATGCACCATGAAGAGGTACCTGAAGCAACACCGGGAGACAACATTGGATGGAGTGTCCGTGGACTTGGTAAAGGTGATGCAAGACGAGGAGATGTATGTGGACATAAAAACAACCCACCAACAGTGGCAAACGAATTTACAGCACAGATAGTTGTTCTCCAGCACCCATCTGCGATAACTGTGGGTTATACTCCTGTATTCCATGCACACACTGCACAGATTTCATGTACATTCATCTCACTTGATAAAAAGATGGATCCAAAGACAGGACAGGTAAAAGAAGAGAACCCAACATTCCTCAAATCCGGTGATTCAGCGATTGTAACACTTAAACCAACAAGACCAATGATAATTGAGCCAGTAAAAGAAATTCCACATATGGGTAGATTCGCTATCCGTGACATGGGTAAAACAATCGCTGCTGGAATGTGTATGAGTGTCAATAAATAAGGCACTCACTTTTTTATTTTTCAGGGGATTAATATGGCACAGAAAGCAAGAATAAAACTATCCGGAATAGACCCAGAAAATCTGGACGGGGTCTGCAATCAGGTAAAATCGATAGCAGATCGAACCGGTGTCGGCATGTCTGGTCCTGTTCCACTCCCAACCAGAAAATTGCGGGTTCCCGCTCGTAAAAGTCCAAGCGGAGATGGAACTGCTACATGGGACCACTGGGAAATGCGCGTCCACAAACGATTAATTGACATTTCAGCTGATGAAAGAGCACTCAGACAGCTAATGAGAATCCAGGTTCCAAAAGATATCAATATCGAAATAGTTTTACAGGGCTAACCTGAATTCGGTTTTTTCTAAGTTACAGATTTTTATCTGTAACCACAGATCTTCCTTTAAATAAATCTTCTCTTCTAAAGGATTAAATAAAAGGGCTCGGAATTTAGAATTTGTTATAAGTTATCTGCGAGCCTACTTACATCAAAAAAAAATCAACCACTGGTTGATACACTCCTTTTAATTACAGACTGAACATCCTGTAATGTAATCTCCTGAAAATTCAGATTCTACTATTACCCCTTCTCTTTTTTCTTTCTTCAATCCTCCGAGTTCCATGACCTGGTTTTTTTTACTTCCGTAACGGTATATTGTAATTCCTTTGCAGTTTAGTCTATAAGCCATCATATAGATTCTTTTGACATCTTCTAGGGTTGCTTTTTCGGGGAGATTAACTGTTTTGGATACAGAATTGTCCACATATTTTTGGAAAGCCGCTTGCATCCTGACATGCCAATCAGGAGCAATATCCAGAGACGTAACGAATATTTTTTTAATATTTTCAGGTATTTTTTCTATATTTTGAATGGATCCTGTTTTTGAAATTTCCATCATAAGGTTTTTACTGTATAAACTTTGCTCTCTTGCAATATTTTCAAATACTGGATTCACTTCCAGAAGCTGGATGCCCATAACATTTCGTACAAAAGACAAGGCAAAAATAGGTTCTATACCTGAACTTGTATTGGCGATGATACTTATAGTGCCGGTAGGAGCAACGGTATTGACTGTGGCATTTCTCATGTTTTTGTATTCTTTTTCCCATTTGCTCCCTTTGAAATTTAAAAATGATCCTCTTTCCTCACCAAGTTCTACGGATTTCTTGACAGATTCGTTTCTGATGAATTTCATAATGCTTTCAGCAGTTTTAAGGGCTTCTTCTGAATCATAGGAAATATTTAGTTTTGCAAACATTTCAGCAAGCCCCATGACCCCTAGACCTATTTTGCGGTTATTTTTGGTTTCTCTATCAATTTCGTCCAGTGGATATTTATTAGCATCGATAACATTATCCAGAAAATGTATGCCTGCTCTGGTGATGTTTTTCAGTTTTTCCCAGTCGATTTTATTATCTTTTACCATTTTTGACAGATTTATTGACCCTAGATTGCAGGATTCATAAGGCAGCAGTGGAACTTCTCCGCAGGGATTAGTACTTTCAACATCTCCAACATGGGATATTGGATGTCTTCGATTAATTTCATCCAGAAATATCATCCCAGGGTCACCGGTTTTCCAGGCCATGGTAACTATCAAATCAAATACATCTCTGGATCTTTGTTTTTCAGTAATTTTTTCATTCCTTGGGTTAATCAAATTGTATTCTTCGTCATTCTCGACCGCTTTCATAAAATCGTCAGTGACACCAACAGAGATATTGAAGTTATCCAGAAATCCTTCTTTTCCTTTTGAGTTTATGAATTCTATTATATCGGGGTGGTCAATTCTTAGAATACCCATGTTTGCACCTCTGCGTTTACCACCCTGTTTTATCACTTCGGTAGCCTGGTCAAAAATTCTCATGAATGATACAGGACCAGAGGCTACACCTTTGGTAGACCTAACAATATCTCCTTTCGGTCTCAGCTTTGTAAATGAGAATCCAGTGCCTCCTCCAGATTTGTGGATAAGGCTCATATTGGTTAAAGCACCGAAAATACCTTTCATGGAATCCTCAACAGGAAGTACAAAACATGCACTCAGCTGCTCAAGGTCAGTACCAGCATTCATCAGGGTAGGGCTGTTTGGTAGAAATTCCAGATTTGACATCATCCTGTAAAAATCATCTTCAGTATTTTCTGCGTTTCCTCCATATATTTTATCTGTAGAAGCTATGTCTTCTGCAACTCTTTTGAACATTTCTGAAGGAGTTTCAACAGGGTTACCATTTTCATCTTTTAGCAGATATCTTCTCTCTAAAACCCTTGCAGCATTGACGCTTAGCTTAAGGTCGTCCTGCATTATACCCAGATATTTTTTGGTATCCCTCACATTGCTTCGTTTCTGTCGGTACAATATATAAGCTTTGGCTACCTCTGAATATCCGTTTTTGATTAAAACATCCTCTACAACGTCCTGAACGTCTTCTATACCGGGTATATTTTTCTTAAAGCGGTTTTCAAGGGTTTCTACCACCTGTTGTGACATTTTTTGTGCAAGGCCACCATCTTTTTCCTTTACACTAAATATTGCTTTTTTTATTGCCACTGTAATTTTCTCGGGGTCAAAATCAACAATTCTTCCGTCCCTTTTTTTAATATGTTCCAATTATATCCCCATATTACAAACTCTAAATGTCACTTTAAGTATTTTTCTCTATTATAACTCATTTAGAGGATCCATAATATTAGAACTATATACAGTAGCAACAATGTAAGTGGGACAAGTCTTAACAGAATATTGATACTGTATGCAAGGCCAAGGTAATCATCCTTTAATAGTTTCATTGGTTCTGATTTATTGTTTGTAAACCCAGCACTTCCCTTTGAAACATTATGGTTAGCTTTATCTATTACTTGATACAGGTCATCAGGATCTACATGTTTATCAGATATCATATCATGTATACTGCTGTGTGTATCAGTAGTAAAGATAAGTATATCATCAAATTTATCTTTTAAATCCTGTCGCACATCGTCCATTTCCTTTGAAATACCATTACCTTCGGTACCAAATAGAAGTGTTTTCTGTCCATCCACAATTTCAACCATGGCAAATTTAGGGGTACCTGTCGGGTCGGTACAGTATCCCACATAATAATCCGAAGTCTTTTTATTTTCAAGTTTTTCCAGAAAATCAATCAATTTTTCTCGGTATATATCTGCTTCATCTGTACCATAGAGTAACTGTGGATCTGGTTCCATATTCCTCTCATGGTTGTGTAGATCGATAATCATTACATTTTCCAGGTCTATTATATCTCTGAAAACTGAGATTTCATAATCACCATAGTTTTCAGCTTGCATGTAAACGATTTTCTTATTACCGAATTTCCTGCCATAAAATGTTAGTTTGTGTTCTGGGTAGTTTTCTTTTATCATCCGGGAAGCTTTGGGACTTATTGGAGGATTTTTTAATGCTTTTATTATTTTGTGAATGTCTCCCGGATCTACAGGGTCACACTTATGTGTGGATGGAACATGAAAGAAGAAGCCTGTTCCGTTTTTATTAAGATGGTTTATTATATCAGTTGATGCTCTCCCCCCTCCAAAACCTTCAAGGGGTCCGGGATGTATCCAGGGAGCTGCTATAGTGGTTATACTGTTTTCGTTCTCTATTGAAAGTGTTTGGACATCTGGTGTGGACATATACCCCAGATCAAGTACTTCCTGTCTTTTTTGTAACAACCCAGAAGAAAGTTTTATAACAGAAACGTTAACGTTTGTGGAAATTAGATATTCAGCCATCAGGAATATTAATACTAGCATTACCCCTGCCAAAAAAAGTACACCTAACCTTTCCAGGTACGTTGTTACTGAAATTTCAAGACTGCGCCCGATGTATAAATGAAAAGCAGTTACAATCATTAAAGGCTGTATTAAACTTAATAGACTGATTCTTTTAATGTAATCATATCCCAGAGTACCTACAAGGACAATGAGACTGGTGAGAAATATTGTGATTATGGCAAGCCAGAATATATTCCATGCACTGATGAACCCTGAATTAGTACTTGCGGTTAATATCATGCCATATACAAAAATTACAAATTCATTGAAAAGTGTAAGAAAATAGCCCCATTTTCTTGGATATTCTGGTAAAAATTGGGAATACATTTCACCAGATAGAAGAGCGGGTATTATGAACATGAAAAGTACAGTGACAATGATGTACCAGGGGTTTAAAGATACAGCAGATATATATGATATGGATAAGTTGATTAGTATTCCATATATTATACCTGTAAATATCAGAGTTCCTATAACTTTTTTTAATGACGGTACATTGAATATAATGTTTTTAAAAACATCGATGTTATCAGACATTATTCTTCTGCCTTTTGATTAATTTTATCGGAGGTTAAATAGGTATATCAATTATTGTTTTTTAGGGTTAGATTAGACATCCCTTATATAAAATTAGTTTTATACCTTTTTCTATTTTATAATAATAGAAGGTAAAAACCCCGAGGTATTCAGAATCGCATCAAATCGTAGATTTAATGCGAGTTTCATTTCTTTGAAATGAAACACGGGATGTAAGTGTCTAACACATAAAGTAACATCTAAACAGATTAATTACCACAAATATAATAAAATGTATCTCACTCGGGAAAAACCATATCAAAGCGGATAAGTAGAAATATGAAGTCCTGAAAAGGATTACTAAATTGTCTTAAAACCTGTATAATTTTACTCTGTACACTACAAGGCAATACTATTTTGAAAATGCAAAGTACCTTAACCATGAATCAGCTTACCATCTGGTAAAATATAATG
>NZ_JBKGYF010000029.1:0-18416 GCF_046546175.1 Methanohalobium sp.
AAAACAGGAATCTATCATTTAAGATTGAAATAAAATACTATACAGATTTCTATTTGTATATATGAACCTGAAAATGAATTTAATAAATGATTACTTTTACAAATTATTATTAAAAATAGGCCCAGTATTAAAATAGTAAGTAGAGGGAAAAGCAGATATTCAACTGCCTTTGTTCTGTTTACTTATCGGTAGGTATTGTTTCAAGCTGGCTCACAACATTCCATATTAACGTTCTTGTATGCAATGGTATATTTGGGTCATTGCTTACGTCTTCAAGGATGGAAATGCTGGATGAAGCCCTTAAAAACAGCTGTTCATCACCGTTTTGCAGTTTATCTACAACTTCATTTGCAGAACGCCGTATGTTGCGTGGTACAGAATTATCATTGGCTATCTGCTCCAGAATCTGTACACACTGGTTTATAACTTCGTCAACATTAACATTATCCGACATATATATATCACCTTGGATTAACTCTTTTAATCTGAAATATAAAATAAGCTATAGTTAAGTATTTCTAAATCGTTGTTGCTATATAAATACTTTCATTCATTTGAGTAAATCAATGGTGTGATATTATCAAATCTCTTAAATGGGTTGATATTTAAAAAATAATATCAGCGATAAAAAAATATTTTGAAACTAAGGTATGGTGTTGCAGTTAATCATTAAACTTTACGATAAATCTGGATCCATTGTTCCGGTCGAGTTCAATATCTCCATTGATATGGTTCACCAATGTGCAAACTAGGTTTAACGATATCCCATAACCAAAACCCCACATCAGCCAGATTTTCTGCATCTTTATACAAAAAATCATCTATAAAAGAAGGACTTCTTTGTTCCAGATTAGTTATTTTGTTTCTTTTATCCTGAAGCTCCTTTATTAATTGCTATTTGGTTTTATTTTCATCAGACGATTTATCCATAAAGGATTAAATAAATGTTATTTTTAAAATTACTTTTTATTTATATATAATAAAGTATGCTTTCTTTCTGGATAACTGTTATTTTCCATATCAATGGATCTGCATTCATAACCGTTAAATACCATATATAGACTCTTGTATAACTATGTGAAATTAACTATATAGGTAATGTAGCATATATTATACATGAGGAGACGATTTTCATGGGCACTGAAGAGCTGGAACTGGACAAAATATCAAGGATGTTGGAACGTGGAGCAACAATGCTTTCTCAACATTGTCAGACATGTGGTTCTCCCCTTTTCAGATATCAGGGTGAGATTATTTGCCCGATATGCCAGGGTAGGGATGAATCAACTGCTGAATATCCACAACCGAAACAACATCAGGAAACAACGGATATCCAGTATCAAGAACAAACATCTAAAGAAAACAGCGAATCAGAACAGGTATTTAGTGAACAGGAAAGACCCGAGACAGATAAATCAATGCATACTCCAGTATCCACAGGTTCTGATGTACAGTATACAAGGGACCTTGTATTGAAAAAAGTAAATGACATTGCACAGATGATGCAGGATGAAAATGATACCAGACGTGTTTTTGAGTATTTCGATATCATTGAGCGTGGGCTGGAGATTGTTGAAAAAATCGACAGGAACAGGTAATCAGAATTCAGGATTTGTATTCACTTCCCACGATTTCTCTGATTTTTGATGCAGTTTTGGGTCCGATGAGTTCAGCTTCCTGTAGTTCTTCAGAACTTGCCTTCATTATATTTTCGACAGAACCAAAATGTTTGAGTAAACTGCGGGCAGCTCTTGGACCTATATCAGAAATTGCGGATACCAGATATTCCTGCTGATCTGAAAGCAGGGGTGCAGATTTTTTTCCGTGCAGACTGACATCACGTTTTTCGTCCTTTTGTTCGCGTTTTGCCAGCAACCTGATAAGTGATGCAGTATCTTTTTCATCCCGGGTATAATAAACAGACACACCAAAATCAAGTTCCAGTGATATAAGTGTGCCATAGATGGCATTTGGGTTTAGCTGTCTGGCGGAGAACAGTTCATTTCCTTCCAGCACCAAACATGGTTTTTTGTACATGCGTGTAAGGTTTGATATCTGTTCAAAAAGTGTTTTATCTATCAATGAATTTACAAAATCTTTAGAACTTTTGCGCTCAATTGCTATGCGGTCACTGGCAATATAATCCGCGATTTCAAGGGTCTTGATTGTGAGGTCAACACCCAGTTTTTCTAGGGAGCGTACAACAGTGCTTTTAGTTTCACGCTGGTCGACAAGAACTTTCAGATAATCAGAAGGCTGTTCTTCACCAATACCTGGATCCGAACTGAAATCAAAAAGTTTCTTCTGATTATTGTTGTCTTTTTCAGTATAATCAGGTTCCTCTTTAGAGTTTGAAGACATTACATCCTGGAGATATTTCATGTTGTTTTGCATCTTGCGTTCCTTCGAAACACTGCTCCAGTAATATGCCTCATCCCTTGTTCCTTTAGTGACCAGTACAACAACTCTGCCTTCATGTTTTCTGGCAGTTCGACCTTTTCTCTGTATACTTCTGATTTCAGACGGCACAGGCTCATAAAAAAGTACAAGGTCTGTAGATGGGATGTCCAATCCTTCCTCTGCAACAGATGTTGAGACAATTACGTTGTACTCGCCATCCTTGAATTTATCAATAATCTCAACCTGCTGTTTTTGTGTCAGACCTTTATCATTGTATTTTGAACTCTGTCCAACGAACCGGATTGGGTACACACCATCCAGTTCGGATAACAGGTTTGCAAGCATTTCAGCGGTGTCCCTGTAGTTAGTAAATACAATAACCCTGGAATCTGGATTTTCTCTTAATTGTTCGGATACAATATTTCTGGTCATTTCCAGTTTCGGATGTTCTGAATAGCAATCCTTTAACCTGTGGGAGACTTGACGCATATACAAATCTTCAGCCAGACGTTTGGATGCTTTACTTCCGCTTTTTAATCCGGCTTCTCTGTCCAGTCTGTCATAATATTTTGAAAGTGCATCCACACCCTGTGTTTCAAGTACCTCAAGAGCATGGTTTACCTTAAGAATTTCAGCAAGTAGTGAAAGTGCGTTGTAGACATTTGGATCAGGATCATCATGCAACTGTGCATGCAACCTGCTTTGTAAGAACAGCAAATCTTTTTTTGTAGCTTTTTTCTTCTTCGAAACCGTGTATCCGGTATCAGATAACTTGTTGAATCTGTTCTCAAGGATTTTTTCCAGTAATTCCTTGATTTTTTTAATCTCATCTGGAAGTCTGACATATTTCCAGTCGATTTGTTTCTTCTGAATATATGGGGCGACATCACTGTCAGATTCGGTTTTAACAGCAACAGACTTAATCTGCAGGCATTCACATACTTCGTTTATTTTATCGTCATCACTTCCGGGGCTTGCGGTAATACCAAGACAGAGAGGATTTTGTGCATTTTCATAATATTTTTCTGCGATATAGGTATAGGAATAGTTCCCCACCGCACGATGTGCTTCATCAAACGTAACATGGGATACATTCTTCAGGTCGATTCTTTTTGCAAGTAAATCGTTTTCAATTACCTGGGGAGTTGAAACAACAACACTGGAATTTTTCCATAGTTCTGCACGTTTTTCAGGTGATATGTTTCCGGTGAATGCCAGTATGTTTTCTTCAGGTAATTTTAGAGTATTCCTGAAGAACTGGGTATGTTGCTCTACAAGGGGCTTGGTGGGTGAGAGAACAAGAGCTTTTCCACCGAATTTGTCCATTCGGGAGGCGATGACAAGGAGTGCTACAGTGGTTTTACCAAGACCTGTTGGCAGTACCACTAAACTGGATGTTTTCAGTGAGGTACCTGCAAGATTTAGTTGATACAGCCGCTGTTCAACAGTATCTTCTTTTATCAGTGGGTGTTTGATATAATCTGCCATTTTTAACTGGGAAAGTTGTTTTGGATAATATGTTAAACAACGTCTTTATTGTTAAATTTATAGCAAGCGGAGTGAAAGTATTAAGTTGCTACTGGTGTCCCTGCATTTTCAAATTCCAGTTCACCATATATGAGGTCACAAACAACATCCTCTATATTGTCTGTAGATGTACGAATCTGTTGCATGGTATCCCTGTCACGGATTGTTACAGTATTGTCCTCCAGTGTCTGATAATCAATAGTTATAGAAAATGGAGTTCCTATTTCATCATTACGCCGATAACGTCTTCCGATTGTTCCGGAATCATCATACGCAGTTATCACCCCTTTTTTACGGATTCGGGTGGATATACCTCTTGCAGGTTTAATCAATTCACTCTTGGACATGAGGGGCAGTACTGCAACCTGTATAGGTGATACTTCTTTTTTGAACTTCAGTACAATCCGGTAATCTTCTTCATCCTCATTTATCATTTCCTTATTGTAGGCATGTTCAAGGACGCAGTATATTATCCTGTCAATACCGTATGAAGGCTCTATGACATGAGGAACGACTGTCTCACCACTTACCTTGACGGTTTCTTCACTAAATTCTACCATGTTGGAGGGTACGGTATATTCTTCACCATCAACAGTAACTTCAATGTTATCCTTTTCAAGTTCTCCAGGCGGCATTTTTTTAAGTTCTTCTGCGACTGCTTTGGCTTTGCCTTTAAACGCAGGTCCAAGTTTGCTCATATCAGGTTTTACCACAAGCTGATTCACTGTTTCAGGCTCTTCATATTCTCTATATATCGAAAGTTCTGTACCGCTTGCATCGGTATGGGCTTTGAGATCGTAATTGGTTCTGTCGGCAATACCCACTGTTTCTATCCATCCGAACCGGTCGGATTCAATTTCAGCATCCCAGCAATCAACGGCGTAATGTGCCATCTCGTCTTTTTTATGCTGTCTGAATCTTAATTTATCGGGTTTTATACCGATACGCAGTAGAAATTCCTGCGTAAGTGCAATGTGATATGCAAGATATTCATGTGCGATATAGCCTTCTTTTACAGCATCCTCTAAACGGGTAGGTCTGATAGAACCGTCATTTTCATTTTCAATATACAGGTTCAAAATGGTATCCGCATATCGGTCAAATTCTGGATGGCTTTTATCTTCAGGTGGTATGAATATTTCAGCTTCAGCCTGTGTGAATTCCCGGAGTCTTATAACACCCTGTCTGGGAGAAATTTCATTGCGATAGGATTTACCGATCTGGGTAACGCCAAAGGGAAGCTTTTCCCGGTAATATCTGGCAAGCCTCAGGAAATTTATGAACATCCCCTGTGCGGTTTCAGGACGCAGATATGCAGGTTTACCGTTCCCGGGTCCGATATTACTGTTAAACATCAGATTGAATGAATATACACTTCCCAGTTTACCACCACATACTGGGCATGGAATTTCATTCTCTCTTATTGCTTTTTCCAGTATGTTATTGCTCATGGCTTCGGCTGATTCTATATCAAGCTCATCCTCTACCAGATGGTCCGCTCTGAAAGCTTCACCGCATTCTATACATTCACATAACGGGTCTGAAAAACCACCAACATGCCCCGAAGCCCTGAAAACATCTTCGATACCAATAGTAGGGGTTTCGATTTCCATGAAACCTTCGTGTACTACATACATTTCACGCCATATTTGTTCTATCCGGCGTTTGAGTGTACTTCCCAAGGGTCCGTAATCATAAAAACCGCCAGTACCACCATAAAGTTCAAATGAGTTCCATAAAAATCCGCGTCTTTTTGCCAGTTCAATAACCTGTTCGTATTTATCCATGATAGTCCTCATAAAATTGTTATTAGTTATTGGCACAAATTGATTGTTTTTAATATCCTGAAGCAAATGAATTATATATTTTCTGAATATGGTAATTAAATAAGGAAATTTAAATTTAACTTAAATCGCAGACAACTTTGTTATAACCAAGTGATTCCATGTCAAGGAAACTAAACAGCGCTGATATTAGTATTTTGTACAAACTTTTGCCTGAATTAAAAACAGGTACCAGTTCACCCAAATACCGATCTGTATTGCCGCCTGTATCAAAGTTTTATGTAAAATCAGATGAAGATTTTAAGGCAAGGATTAATAAACTATCGGATGATGAACTGGAATATATTGTTGATTTGATTCTTAAAGGGGATGAGTGTCTGCGATGCATCCGCAACACCCATGTAGGCATATTGTTCCAGATTGTATCTGACCGACTGTCATCCAACAAAGCCAATGACCTGAAGGAATTGTATGAAATTGTCCAGAAATGAATTTAGATGCTTTCTCTAGACTGGAACACCTCATCCACGGTCATACCTTCATGCACAATTTTTGCGACATCATTAACCATGGCAGTGGGGTCTTTAGCCTGGAATACATTTCTCCCCAGTGCAACACCTTTTCCACCTGCTTGGATTGAATCATAAACCATCTGGAGAATCTGTCTTTCATCTTCCATGTGAGGGCCACCGGCAATGATAACCGGTACAGGGCATCCTTTAACAACTTCTGTAAATGAATCGATATCACCTGTATAATTTGTTTTGACAATGTCAGCACCCAGCTCTGCACCTACCCTTGCAACATGTTTGACATATTCTGCATCATGTTCGGAGGCGATTTTTTCACCTCTTGGGTACATCATAGCAAGAAGCGGCATACCCCATTCATCACATTTTTTGCCGATGTATCCAAGGTCCTGCAGCATTTCTGCTTCATCATCAGCACCAATATTGATATGCACTGATACAGCATCAGCACCGACTTTGATCGCTTCTTCCACAGTTGTTACCAATACCTTGTGGTCTGGATCCGGTCCCAGGGAAGTAGATGCTGATATATGGATGATTAATCCGATATCGCGCCCATATCCCCGATGACCGTATTTTGGAAGCCCCATATGACCCAGAACAGCGTTAGCACCACCTTCTGCAACTTTGTTCACGGTATCAGGCATATCTATCAAACCTTTTATAGGTCCAGCACCAACACCGTGGTCCATTGGAATTACTATAGCGTTACCTGTATCCCGATTGAATATCCTCTCTATTCTCACTGATTTGCCAATTTCGCTCATGTTAGATTGTAAGGTTTAATGTTACATATTTTTTATGTAAGTGTTACATACTAACCCATGTTAACAAATATTTCCATCTGGTTTTGAAAGTTCTAATTTCTCATGATAATCATAAAATTGCATCTAATCTGAATGAAAAGCTGTAATTTTAAAGTTATTATTTGAGTGGATGGATTTATATAATTTCAGTTCGTCTTCTAACTATACATATAATCTGTTATCGAAAACCAAAAAATTCTGTTTTTTATAGTAAATTATATGGATTTTATTGTAATGTGGCATGCATCAATAAATATTTATTACAAATTGATTTGATGCTTTTTAATAACATCACATTTTAAATTTAGTGGATTGCGGATTCTTATCTGATACTCCACATCTAAAAAAGAGGAATTAACCTGGCAAACTATAAAAGTAATATGAGAAAGGATAGAAATAACAGTCGTAAACAATCCAGTGAAACACCCGCAATAACAAGGGTTCGTACACCCCGAAAAGATAAAAATGAAGTGTTTGCAACTGTTTCCACATTATTAGGTGGGAAAAGAGTTAAGCTCCAGTGTATGGACGGAACTGAACGGATGGGGCGTATTCCCGGTTCAAAAAAAAAGAGAATGTGGATACGTGAAGGAGATATTGTCATAGCACTTCCATGGGATTTTCAGGATGAAAAGGCTGATGTAATCTGGAAATACACCCGTCCGCAAATTGAATGGCTGGATAAAAAGGGTTATTTGAGTAAATAATAAAAAAGGTAAGATGACTTTTATAAATTTTAAATTACTTTTTTTATTAAATGATATTATTTTTATCGGGTAAATACATTTTAATTTAATATAGCAAGTTCTAATTAAAGCTATTGAAAATTTTGACGGCTTTATTGTATTTAACACTGGAAAATAACACCATCATTCATTATATATATTTATAGTACATAGTTGGGTTCAGAGAGCAGACGTAGTGAATGAGGGGAAAAACTCTACACCTGTTGAAAGTAGTGGACGAGTTTGGTTAATGATTGAGTGGAGGTTCAACCATTTGTGTATATGGTTGAAATAATACTATTTAAACTACTCAGCCTGTAATATGGGGGATTCTTACAGGCTGGGTGGTGAAACTCCGCACTGTCAATGTGTTTCTTATTTTTCTTGAGCCGTCCGGATATACCCAGATAGATTCTCTGATTTTTAAGTTCAGGGAAATATTTCATAGCCCGCACTACTTTCAGGAAAATATCGGTTTTATAGGGATGCTGTTTGAAACTATCCAGTTCCTGTACACCGCTTTCGTTATCGAATAACAGGTAATCCTCTATATTGTTCATCTGCCGGCCACCCTGCGGATGAATTGTATTCAGGTTTATTGTTAAGATTAAAGCTTAAATCAGAGGTTTTCATTCTGATACTGTCCATTGTACCCTTCGATGACCTCATTGTCCAGTTTATAAAACAACAACTGCATGAGTCTGGAATTTTTCTTTAATCTAAAACCTGCGGGGTTGTGTACAACAAGCATGGATTCGCTTCTTCCCCGATAGCCGGCATCCCATACTGCGGTCTCAAGACTTGTTCCGCACCGTATCAGGCTTGACCTCGGTTTTGCAATGGCTGCCAGGTTTTTCGGAATGTTAACGATTTCATTAAAAATAACCTTGTAGATACCACTGGGAAGTTCTATCCATTCGTTATCATTAAATTCCAGATTAACCCCATCCGGTATAATACGTTCAGAATTATCAAAATCAACAGAACCTGGACCATCAATTGTTCGTATTTCTTTGAGGGTCATCTCGATGCCATTTGGCTGTATCTGGGTATACTGGTCTATCAGATTATCCACTATCGGTGGATTCTGATTCATCATCATCTTTAATTCGTTTTCAGATAAAAGAGTCATAGTATCATTACCAGATGTCATGAATTATTATTGTATCGGTAAGATATAACTAATAAAAGTATTATATATTAATGGAAACTGGTAAATACCTGTGATTATTACTATTGATTATAAATGTGTAGAGGTTTTCCTATTTACACCAAAAACTTTAATCTAAACATCGAATTTGCAAATGATTTCACATCGGGTTCCCATTTAAATTTATTCTATAACAGCGCAGAAGAACTGATGGAAGTATTACCATCGTTTTATAAATCCGGGTTTGAAAATAACGAATATTGCATATGGGTTATTTCTGAATATGATTTTGTATCTGTTGAGAATGCTAAGGAAGAGTTAAGAAATACCGAATTAGATGTAGATTTTTATATCGAGTCAGGTCAGTTTGAAATAATTCATATAAACCAGTGCTGTCTCCCGGGCTTTGCTGGCAGTCGTTCCAGCTTTTCAGATGTCTTAAGTTTCTGGAAACAAAAATACAGTGATGCAATTGGAAACAACTTCAATGGATTGAGGATGGCTGAAAACATAACATCATATCTAGAATACAACCCATCCGATTATTTCAATTATGAGAGCTTTTTAGATGATATGATCAGGGGCAGGGAATTTACGGTTTTATGTAACTGCCTCCTTGATAAATGTTCACAGACTGATATCATTGATTTGATATCATATCACTACAGGACAATATTGAAAAAAGATGGTGTCTGGAAATCTCTTGAATATAAAACAGAAACAACTGGTAAAAAAATACACAATTTAAATATAGAGTTCTATAATAAAATACTCGACAGTATCTGGTTGGGAGTATGGGCTGTTGATAGTTCGGATAACCTTATCTTTTTGAATAAAACCATGGAATCGGTTTTCGGTGTTTCCAGGGATGAAGTGCTTAATACAAGTTTTATGAATTATATCTCCAAACAAAGACCTTTTGGTGAATCTCATTTTGGAGAACTGTATCTGCACGCCAAAAAATCCCGTGAACCTGTGACCTATAATGCTCTCGCGTTTTTAACCCCTAATGGCAACATGAGTTACCATAATGGAGTCCTTATTCCACTGTTTGATGAGAATGGTAATTATGAAGGAATACTTGGCACAGTTGAAGAGGCAACATCAGCAAAAAGAAAAATCAGTGATATATCAATCTGTGATACACTGGAAGCCAAACATAAGATAGAAAAGGTTTATGAAACCAGCCCGGTAGTAGCTTTTTTATGGAAGGCTGTAAACAACTGGCCGGTTGAATATGTATCCGAAAACATTACACAATTTGGATACGAACCTGAAGAATTTATATCAGGACGACTAACATTTGGTGACATAGTTCATCCGGATGATATTGATAAATTAAAATCGGATTTTTCAGAATATGAGGAAGAAAACAAATCATCATATTTCACACTGGATTACAGGATTCTTACAAAATCAGGTGAAACACGCTGGGTAACCGAGAAATCACTGGTTATACGTGACCATAAAGGTTCGATAAAATATCTACAGGGTATAATTATTGATATAACCGAGCGTAAAAAGGCAGAAGAAACTTTACAACTTGAGGAATCACGACTTGAGGCACTTTTGAAATTGAACTATATGACAGGTGCATCATTACAGGAGATTACAGATTTTGCTCGTGAAGAAGCAGTCCGATTAACAAACAGTAAACTGGGTTACCTTGCTTTCCTGAACTATGATGAAACAATACTTATTATGCACTCGTGGTCAAAGGGTGCTATGAAGGAATGTAAAATTGAAAATAAACCATTTGTTTATCCTGTAAAAACAACAGGTTTGTGGGGTGAAGCTGTAAGACAGCGAAAACCTGTTATCACCAATGATTATACTGAATCCAACCCCCTTAAAAAGGGTTATCCTAATGGGCATGTACAATTGACAAGACATATGAATGTCCCGATTTTTGATGGGGAGCATATTGTTGCAGTTGCGGGTGTGGGTAACAAAGAGGAGGATTATGATGAATCTGATGTTCGTCAAATAACTTTGCTGATACAGGGTATGTGGAAGCTTATCCAGAGAAAAGAATTCGAAGAAGCATTGAAAAAATATTCGGATGAAATTGCTAAAGTAAATTCAGAACTCAAATCCCTCGACAAAATGAAAAACGAAATCCTGTCAAGCAAAACGACATTAACTGATTATAGCGAATTACTGGATAAAGAATCACTTGATACCATTGATGAACAAAAGGATTCTGCAATCAATACACTTATACGCAGTTCTGAACAAATAAAAAGTCTTATTGGTTCTCTTCTGTATATGAGTATGGAAGAATCCGGTAAAATCAATTATACATTTTCTCTTGTGAAAATTGAAAGTATTGTAAATAACGCATATTTAAACCTGGCATTATCTATTGATGAGAAAGGTCTAGATTTAAATATGGATATACCTGATGATTTGTCGAAAATATACGGTGATAAAAATAAATTAACAGATATGTTTACCTATATTCTGGACAATTCGATAAAATTTACTCCAAATGGTGGACAAATAACTATAAGTGCGTTCGAAACTGAAAATGAATTACACATAAGAGTAACTGATAATGGAAGAGGTATTCCAAAAGAGTTAGTACCTACATTGTTCCAAAGATTTAGCCATACAGAGGGGGCAGTAATTGATGGGTTGGAAAAGGCAGGTTCAAGTCTGTATGTATGCAAAAAAATCGTAAATGCACATGAAGGTAAAATCACGGTTGACAGTAAAGAGGGTGAGGGAACTACTGTAACAGTGGTAATCCCTCTACCGGACAAAGGTTCAGTTTGATATTTGGCAATAGTATTAATTAAAGAGTAGATAACATGAAAGCAGCATTGTTGGGTACATTATTTCTGTCTGAAAAAAGAAAAAACCTTTTAATGTACTTAATGGATGGACCCAAAAAAATAGATGATATAAAAGAAGAACTTGATGTAAATACCAGTGCGATAATGACCCAGATAAGGATACTTATGGATCAGGGACTGGTAACCCATGATAGTGACATCTATAAGCTGACAACTATTGGAAATGTTATTGTAAAAAAAATGAAGCCATTGCTGAACACATTAAACGTTTATATAGAAAATAAGAGTTATTGGGAAACCCGGGATTTGGAAGCAATACCTGTTAATCTTATGGACAGGATGGAAGAAATTGGTCACAGTAGATTGATAGAGCCGGATTTAAGTCATTTATTTGAACCACCGAATGAACTGGTTGTTAGTCTCAAATCAACAGAGCATGTCATGACATTTTATTCGTTTTTCTGTCCTGAATTACCAACAACTTACACAAAACTGGCAAAAAAGGGTGTCAGTTTTGAAATTATCCTTACAGAATCTGTTTTTGAGAGGTTAAAAAATGAATTTTTGGAAGAATATGATATTATGTTGAATTCTGAAAATGGATGTCTGTATGTATGTGATGACAATATAGACAAACCAGCTTCACTAACTGTAACTGATGAAATGATATTAATATCACTCTTTAATGAAGAAGGAGTGTTTGACCACAGAAAACTGATTAGTTTTGAGCCTAGTGCGTTAAAATGGGCAAGTGATTTGTTTGAATATTATATCAATAAATCAAAAAAGGTCACTTCCTGATATTGAAATACTTTTTTGAGTTCATTGCACATTTTAACTAACATTTATCTTCCTTCTATTCTGGTTAGCCTTTTACTTACAGGTTTGATTGTTCTTATTAATGAAATCAACGTATTTGATTTGATTGTAGTTTTTAATTCTGTGTTGTTTTTTCATAATATTAAAATGGTTAATGTATTACCACACGTTATGTTATATATTTTACCTTCCATAATTGGTTATTGTAATAGTATGGCATATAATGCCGTACCTAAATTAATAAAAAATTAAACAAAAAAGAGAGGCAGGTAGATGACACAATCCAAACCAAAGGGAGATATATTAAACGGCTTAACTAATGCAGTTATTCAGGGAGACCAGGAATCTGCAAAGGAATTAGCAACAAAAGTGATTGGAAACGGTGGTACAGTAGACCCCTATGAGGCCATTGTTGATGGTCTGGCAAAAGGCATGTCCATCATGAGTGATAAATACGAAAAAGGCGAGGTGTTTGTACCCCATCTTCTGGTGGCATCAAATGCCATGTATGCAGGAATGAATATACTTGCACCGCATATAACAACAGATGAATCATCAAAACAATCCACAGTTGTAATTGGTACAGTCCAGGGGGATGTCCATGACATCGGTAAAAACCTTGTAAAAACCATGCTGACAGCGTCTGGATTCAATGCAATTGATCTGGGGAACGATGTACAACTTGACGAGTTTGTCGAAAAAGCTAAAGAAAACAAAGCTGATGCCATCTCTATGAGTGCATTAATGACAACCACTATGGGTGGTATGGAAACTGTCATTGATAAACTCAAGGAGGAGGGATTG
Organism: Methanohalobium sp.; assembly: GCF_046546175.1. Classification (NCBI taxonomy): domain Archaea; kingdom Methanobacteriati; phylum Methanobacteriota; class Methanomicrobia; order Methanosarcinales; family Methanosarcinaceae; genus Methanohalobium; species Methanohalobium sp. The sequence continues at coordinate 13,344 of NZ_JBKGYF010000029.1, forward strand.
AGAGATTCTGTGATTATAATGGTCGGAGGAGCTCCTGTATCTGAGGATTATGCAACTAATATTGGAGCGGATGCAACTCTACCGGATGCAGACTCGGCTGCTGATTGGTTAAAAGAGGCTGTTAAGGAACTAGACCCATCAGAGCGCAGATGGAGCGAAGAGAAAATCAGCACAAGCAAGGTGAAATACAGAGAAGAGCTTGCAAAGAAGACAGTGTCTACTGAAGTTGACATCGGAAGAGAAACTGCCAAAGAGATAATAGAGGAAGTAGAAAGTGTAGGTATAAAAGGAAAGGAGGAGATGACATCTATAGAACGGGTGACCAGTTCACTTGAAGATAAAAAAGTAGATCGTATTCCTGTCTATCCTCTAGCATGTGGAGTATTAAGAAAATTCGTTCCAACTACATACAAGCAGTATGCAATCGATCCCGAGATGTTTGCACAATCTGCCTATGCAGGTGCCAAATATCTGGACTTTGATATGTTTGTAGGTCTGATAGACCTGTCTATCACTTCCGGTGACCTTGGTTGTGAGATCTCCTATCCTGAAGAAGACACACCATCCTCTAAAGGACACTTGGAAGATTATGAAGAAATAGAGGTTCCAGAGGTAAAGGAAGGGACCCGTGCATATGAACTGGTAGAGGCTACCAAACTTGCCAAAGACAAGTTGCATGAACTCGGCAAACCAGTTGTAGGGTTCCATGAAGGTCCTCTTCTAACCCTTACCCAGCTAATGGGTGCAGACAGGGTAATGATGGATATGAAAACCAATCCGGATGTTGTACTCGATGCGGTAGATAAATGTGCTGATTATGTAAATGCAGTTACTGAAAAATTCTTCGAAGAAGATGCATGTGATGCACTTTGTATAGACAATCTCTGGTCCAATAACAAGATAATGTCTGAGGATGATTACTGGAAATTCGATGGGAAATACATTGTGGACAAACATGTACCATTGTTCAAGAAGTACAACCAGCCGTACATGATTCACAGTTGTGCGGACTCAGTCCACTATGATACACAGATTAGTAAATTCGGAACAGACCTCTTCAGTTATGCCTACTATCCGGATGAAAGAGACCTGGGTTCAAAGAACTATGCAGATCTGATTCCAAAATACGGTCATGAATGCTGCATGATGGGAGAAGTAGACCCTATACAGTTTATGGATAACTCTTCCGAAACAATAGATAAAATAAAAAATGACACTGACAGCGTATTGAATGGAGCTCTAAACACACTTAATGAAAACGGGTTCCAGTCGAAATATGTCGTATCTACCGGTTGTGAGATACCTCCAGGTGGATCGTTGACAGGGGTTAAAGAAATGATAGACCTTGTAAAAGAAAAAGGTCCAGAACTTCAAAAGAAGATAATAGGGTGATTATTTCACCCTGTTCTTCTAAATTTTAATAAACTAAAAGAAGGTGTGCTAGTATGGACCTAGGATTGGGTGTGGATACAGGCGGAACATATACAGATACAATAATTATGGATATATCAAACGGTAATGTACTTGATTCAAATAAATCTCTTACCACTTACCCTGAGCTGATAACTGGTATCAAAAATGCAATAGATGGATTAAATAGTGAATATTTAAAGGATGTAAAATTTGTTTCTGTATCCACAACACTTGCTACAAATTCCATCCTTGAAAATAAAGGAAGGCCAGCAGGTTTAATTCTCATAGGTTATTCTATTCCTAAAAAGTTATCTACAGATGTAGTGATTTCACTCAGTGGCGGACATGATGCAAACGGGGACGAAATCGAACCACTGGATGATTTTGATACTATTAAAGAATTTATACTGAAAAATAAAGACAGAGTATCATCCTTTGCAATTTCATCATATTTTGGAGTCAGAAATCCTGAACATGAAAATCAGGTAAAAGAAATGGTCCAAAATCTTACGGACCTGCCTGTTGTATGCGGACATGAGCTGTCCCAGGATCTGGGTGCATATGAAAGGTCAGTAACAGCACTGCTTAATGCTCAGTTAATTCCTGAAACCAGTCAGTTTATAAAATCGATACATTCTGTTATGAATGAGAAAAATATCAATGCGACATTGATGATGATGAAATGTGACGGCTCTCTTATAAAAATCGAAGAGGCATTAAAAAAACCGGTTGAAACGATTTTTTCAGGTCCGGCTGCGAGTCTTGTTGGTGCATCCCATCTTACTAATCTTGATACATGTGCAACAGTTGATGTGGGGGGTACAAGTACTGATGTATCATTCATGTCAAACGGAATCCCAGAGATAAGTGATACCGGAGCTGTAGTAGGCGGCTGGAAAACAATGGTAAAAGCCATAAGTATGGATACATCGGCAATGGGAGGGGATAGCCATGTATGGATTCAGAAAAAATCGTTTATTGGTCCAAAAAGAGTTGTTCCATTGTGTCAGGCAGCATCTAAATACCCTCAGATTATAGATAAACTGGAAACCAATAAGAAAATATCTAAAAGAATCATGGATGATGTCATCCAGCCAACTGCATTTTTCATGGTCAATGGTTATGATAAAACCGGTTTTTATGATCTGGGTGACTATGAGAAAAAAGTAATTGATGTAATAGTAGAATCAGATGTTCCTTTATCGATACTGGATGTATCTGAAAAGTTGCAGGATCATCCTTTGATGTTTTCAAACACTTTGAGATTACTGGAACAGAAGAAATATATTAACCAGATTGGTTTCACACCAACTGATGCACTTCATGTTCTAAATGATTACAACAGATGGGATACAAAAGCAGCCCGTATAGGTGCTGAATTACTGGCAAATCAGATCAACATGAATCCGGGGTCATTCAGTTCCTATATAAAAGAAGAAGTAGTAAGGACAATATCATTAAACCTGGTGGACTTTTTTGCAGATGATGTTGATAAATCCGATATAAATAAACTATTGAACAAATCTGGTTATTTAAAAATGAAGATGAACCTGCCTGTAGTTTTAATTGGTGCATCTGTAAAAGCGTATTTGAATGATTTGAATACGTTCCTAGATGCAGGATTTATAGCACCTGAGTATTCAGAAGTCGGGAATGCGGTTGGTGCACTTATGGGGGATGTCATATACAGGACTGAAACTTCTATTAAACCGTATAAAACAGGAAGTAGCAAATACGTTGTTTTTTCGGAAACCGGAAGGAATATTTTTGAAACCTATGAAGAAGCAAAAGATTATGCTATTGACTTTACTGAAAGACTTGTTTTTGAATATATGAGAAGTTACAATCTGGATAAAAACAGTGTTCAGTTCAACCTTGATAAAAATGAGATTGGTAAAAGAATGGGTACACCTATTGAAACAAAACTGGTTGGAATCGGAGTTGGCAAACCCATAAACAAAGTAACAGGTAAAAATTATGATAGAGAATGCAACCTCAAAACCAGAACACAGGTACCAGGCTCATCCTGACAGTCTGGAAGGTTTGGTACAACATGCTCAGAAGAAAGTAGGGATTGAAAATACAGTTGAAGAGCAGGAACTGATGAAACATCTGGAAAGTGTATGCAGCCAGATAACGGATATGTTAAGCTCATCCTTTGGACCAAAGGGATTTAACAAAATAATCATAAATCCGGTAAATGACATCTATCTGACCAGTGACGGAAAAACTATACTTAATGAAACCGATATACTGCACCCGGTAGTAACATCTTTAAAAAACCTTGCCGATTCAATGGATAGGACCTGTGGAGATGGGACCAAAACAGCAGTTCTCCTGGCTGCTGCACTTGTAAACAATGCAGTTGGTCTTATAAATAGAGGTATTCATCCAACGACTATTATTAATGGTTATCAAAAAGCACTCAATAAATCCTATGAAATCCTTCAATTTGAAAGCAAGTCTGTCAAATCACAGGATGACATTTATTCTGCCATTTTAAGTGCGTCCTCAAGTAAAGGTGTAGAGACTCACCAGGCTGAAAAACTTGCAAAAATCATGCTCGAGGCTGTAAACAGATTAAATACCAATTCTGAAGATGCAGATTTGGATTTAAATGATAATGTCAGAATCATCAAAAAAATAGGACCTTCTGAAATTGTTGCTTTAAACGGAATTATCCTGGATGAAAAACCAGCACGTTTTGAGATGCCTGATTATTTATCATCTCCTGATATTGTGATCTTGAATTATGATTTAAAAGTGAATAGTGAGTTTCTGAATCCACAGCACAATATAAATATGGATACCTTTGAAACGGCTTACCAGTTTGAAGAGAGCCGCAAATCTATTTTGAAAAATTATGCTGACAAAATCATAAAATCTGGCGCTGGTGTAGTTTTTTGTGAAGGAGATGTAGACCCTTATATTGAGTCTTTACTTGTTGAAAATAACATATTGATGTTTAAAAAAATGAAGGTTAAAGATATCGAAATCCTCTCTAGAATAACAGGTGCTGAAATAGTGACCATCAGGGATGACCTGAACTTATCATCACTCGGGAAAGCGGATAATATCGAAGTAAAAAAGAAATACGGAGAGTATCTGGTATATGTAACAGCGAATAGTCAGATGATGACAACCATCCTGATCTGGGAACCTGTAAAATACAATCTTGAGAAGGTGGAGGAAGCTGCAGATGATGCATTGAATAATGCAGCCTTTATTTCTAGGAACAGGTCGGTTGTAACCGGTGGAGGGGGTATTGAATTTGAACTCTCACAGATGTTAAAACTATATGCATCGACAATTGAGGGTAAAGAACAGCTTGCAGTAATAGAATATGCAAACGCACTGGAGAAAATCCCCAGGATTCTTGCAGCCAATATGGGTCTGAATTCGGTTGATTCGATTGCAAGTCTGCAGTACTATTACAACAAGGGTATCGATGCAAGAATTGATGTATCCAGAAAAGTTGTAAAAAACAGTCCTGCTGTATATGATTCAACTACAATTAAAAAACTGGCTGTCATATCTGCCACAGAAACAGCTAATAGCATTCTGAGAATAGATAAAATAGTTCCAAAAAGGTGAAATTTTAATTGATTTATAACAATGGAAGGTAGAAAACCCTTATGTCTTCAGCATTGCATCAAATCG